>JBIKWS010000815.1:0-2504 GCA_044356195.1 Cyanophyceae cyanobacterium | reverse complement strand
AGGAAGCCTGGGCGAAGCAGCACAAGATCGGCATCACCATCGGCAGCGACCTGAACAAGACGGTGACGGACGCGTACGGCGTGCGCTTCCCGATGCTGGCCGGCGTGGGTGACACCTCGGCCCGCGCGGCGTTCGTCGTCGACAAGAACGGCGTGGTCCAATACGCGGAACAGACGCCGACCCCGAAGGATCTGCCGAACTTCGAGGCGATCAAGGCGGTGTTGGCCGGCCTGAAGTAAGTCTCGCGAAAGACGCAAGACGCGGCGGGAACCCGAAAGGTTCCCGCCGCGTTTTCGTTTGTTAAGGAATGGACGGGGAAGTTTTCGCGCAGAGACGCGGAGGCGTAGAGGAATGGAACCTGGAAGCGGCACTAGTCTGGACCACGAATTTCACAAAATCCACGAAGGGAGGGTGCTCGAATGGAGGTTTCCATCCTGTTGTGTCCCGGATGAGAGTTGTCACCACGGGTTTCGGCACCGGAAGTCAGGCGTCGTGCCGGTGGGGCACGCCGGAGGCGTTGAAGCGGGTAGCCCTGGGTGCGAAGCAACCCCGGGTCAAGGAAGCCCAAGGAGGCACCTACGCCGGGAGGGGTTGCAGCCTCCCGGGTCTTCGCACCGCCTTCGGGGTGCGGATTCCCATTCAACACGCCCTTCCCCGGGTGCGTGCTTCGCACGACCCGGGGCTATCCGCTGAAACGCCTCCGGCGTACCCGCCGGCCTTTGGGATCTGGCGACCATCTCTGGCCGCCGGGTGAGGGCACCCGGCCTTCAAAGGGGGAGTTTCCAGAACTGGCGACTTGGAACTGGGTTCTGCCGTGGCCCGAGGCTTGCGTGGCCGGGGTGGGCGCTTTACCAAGGCGTTCGCGGTTTGCTGGAGTTCGTGGAGCACTCCAAACCGCGTTGAACGTCTGCGTCGACACCACCGCGCCATCCCACATGAAAGCCGTCTTCCTTGCCCTGGGTCTTGCCTTCACCACAACGCTGGCCGTTGCCCAGCGCACCACATTGACGCCGGTGAAGTCCGTGCCGATCTCCGAGGCGGCGCTCGTCATGCTGAAGGAAGTCGACGAGGCACATCTGGCCCTTGGACCCCAGCCAGCCGGTGCTTTCGACGGCAAGAGCCGGGCGGAGATCTTCCTCGCACGGGAGAAGGCCATGCAACGCATGCGCGATGCCGCCCTGCGATTCCTGGAGTCGAATCCGAAGGATCCGTTGCGGTGGGAAGGGATCCTGCACGTGTTGATGACGCCGCCGGAGTTCATCACGGGGTTCAAGGATGGCTTCGAGGCTTCCAAGACCGCGGGGAAGGAATTCTGGATCGTGGACGAGAAGGCCAAGGCGGATTGGGCACCGCGCGCGGCGGCGCTGGAGAAGTCGATGCTGGAGGCCAAGGACGTGCCGTGGGAGATCGCGGAGAAATTTGCGGACCTTCAGCATTCCCGGAAGACCGTCGGAAAGGATGCCGCCGCACGCGAGGCCCTGCTGCGGGCGCACGCCGATGATCTGGCCCGGCGGTTTCCCGAGGGGCGTTCCGCTGTGAACGCCTACCGATCCCTCGTGCGCACCAGTGGAAAGCAGGGAACCCCGGCAGCGCTCGGGTTCTGGGCGGGCCTGACCAACAGTCCGAACGCGGGCGTCCGGGATCGGGCAACCTCGGAGATGCGCGTCGCGGAGAGCTTCACCAAGCCGATCGAGATGAAGTTCACGGCGGTGGACGGCCGGGAAGTGGATCTGGCCTCGATGCGCGGCAAGGTGGTGTTGATCGATTTCTGGGCGACGTGGTGCGGTCCGTGCATCGCCGAGTTGCCGAACGTGAAGAAGGCCTACGCCAAGTATCACGACAAGGGATTCGAGATCGTTGGCATCTCGCTCGATCAGGCCAAGGACAAGCAGAAGCTCATCGACTTCACGGCGAAGCACGAGATGCCGTGGCCGCAGCACTTCGACGGCAAGGGTTGGGAGAATGAGATCTCCACCCGGTACGCGATCTCGGCCATCCCCGCGAGGTTCCTGTTGGACAAGACCGGCGTGGTCATCTCGACCAATGCCCGCGGTCAGAAGCTCGACGACGAGCTGAAGCGGTTGCTGGGCGAGTGATGGACTTGCGTCAGCGGTTCATCCAGGTGATCGACAGCTGCAGGACGGTGGCTGTCGACACCCACAGCAGGTAAGGAATCTGCGCGAACGTCACCCATCGGTGATACCGCCAGATGGCCACCATCATCCACACGATGCTGGCCCACACGACGAGGATGTCGACGGCGGCCCATTCCAGGTTTCGCAACCCGAACTGGATCGGCGTGAAGATCACGTTCGAGACCACGTTGACCCCGAATGGAATCAGGACCTTCCACGGCACCTTGCGCCGGATGGCCTGCTCCAGCACGAACACCACGCTCACGAACAGGATCGGGTAAAGGATGCTCCAGATCATGCCGATCGTGGACCCGGGCGGGGTCCATGAGGGCTTGTGCAGGGCGTTGTACCACTCGGTCCATGACATGA
>JBIKWS010000814.1:0-2507 GCA_044356195.1 Cyanophyceae cyanobacterium | reverse complement strand
ACCTTCGAGAAGGACATCCGGCCCATCCTCAAGGCCCACTGCTTCGATTGCCACGGCGAGTCCGGCCAACCCAAGGGCGGCTTCGACATCCGCCTCCGTCGCCTGATCGTCCAGGGTGGCCACGAGGGCCCCGCCATCATCCCCGGCAATCCCGACGCCAGCCACCTCCTCCAACTTGTCGCCTCCGGCGAAATGCCCAAGCGCGACAAGAAGCTCACCCCGGAACAAGTGGCACTGCTCCGCCAATGGATCGCCACCGGAGCCCGCACCGCGCGCCCCGAACCCACCGAACTTCCGTCCGGAGCCGGCATCACCGAGGAGGAACGCGCCTTCTGGTCGTTCCAACCCATCCACCCGCCGAAGCCTGCGTCTCCCTCGCGCCTTCGCCACACGCGCACGCCCATCGATTCCCTCCTCGATCGCCCGCTGCGCAAGCAAGGCCTCCGGTTCTCGCCCGACGCCGACAAGGTCACCCTGCTCCGCCGGATCCACTTCGACCTCACCGGCCTTCCGCCCACGCCCGCCGACGTCGACGCCTTCCTCAAGGACCGTTCCCACACCGCCTACGATAAGGCCGTCGACCGCCTCCTCGATTCCCCCCACTACGGCGAACGCTGGGGCCGGCATTGGCTCGACATCGCCGGCTATGCCGACTCCGACGGCTACAGCGACGCCGATCCCGTCCGTCCCTTCGCATGGAAGTACCGCGACTACGTCATCCGCGCGTTCAACGAGGACAAGCCCTTCGACCGCTTCATCACCGAGCAACTCGCCGGCGACGAACTCGCCCGCGCCCACAGTTCCAACGCGAGCGAGATCGCCCTCACCTCCGCCGAGCAGCGCGAGCTGCTCATCGCCACCGGATTCCTCCGCACGGGTGCCGACGGCACCGCCACCGCCGCCGTCGACCAGGCCGTCGTCCGAAACCAGGTCGTGGCCGACACGCTCAAGATCGTGTCCACGTCGTTGCTCGGACTGACGGTCGGGTGCGCCCAGTGCCACGACCACCGGTACGATCCCATTCCTCAGGCCGATTACTTCCGTCTGCGCGCCGTGTTCGAACCGGCCTATGACTGGAAGAACTGGCGGACCCCGGACCAGCGCCTTGTTTCCCTCTATACCGCCGAGAACCGGAAGAACGCCACGGCCATCGAGGCCGAAGCCGCCACCCTCGCCACCGAACGCGAAGCCCGCCAGAAGACCTATATCGCCGAGGCCCTCGCGAAGCATCTCGAGAAGTTCGAGGCCCCGCTCCGCGATCAACTCCGCACCGCCCTCGACACCGCCGCCGACAAGCGCACTCCCGAACAGAAGAAGCTCCTGGCCGACAACCCATCGGTGAACATCCACCCGGGCGTCCTCTACCAGTACAACCCAAAGGCCGCCGATGACCTCAAGGCCATGGATGCCAAGGTCGCCGAGATCCGCGCTCGCAAGCCCCCCGAAGACTTCATCAGCATCCTCACCGAAGCCCACGACAAGATCCCCGTCACCTTCCTCCTCCATCGCGGCGATCCCAACCAACCCCGCGATCCCATCGCACCCGGCACGCTCAGCGTGATCGGTCCCGGAGGTTCACCGCTGGTGATCCCGCCGAAGGATCCCGAACTGCCGAGCACCGGCCGTCGCCTCGCCTTCGCCCGTTGGCTCACCAGCGGCACGAATCCGCTCGTCGCCCGCGTGCTCGTCAATCGCGTCTGGATGCACCATTTCGGCCGCGGCCTGGTGGGCACCCCCGCGGACTTCGGCACCATGGGCGAACGTCCTTCCAACCCCGAACTCCTCGACTGGCTCGCCGACGACTTCATGCGGAACGGATGGAAGCTCAAGCGACTCCACCGCCTGATCCTCACGTCCTCCGTCTACCGCCAGTCCTCCGCCCACCACCGCAAGGGCGATGCGAAGGATCCGGAGAACCGACTCTACTGGCGCAAACCCCTCCAGCGCCTCGACGCCGAGGTACTCCGCGATTCGATCCTCGCGGTCAGCGGTTCTCTCCGCACGAACCAGTTTGGCCCGCCGGTTCCCGTCCGACCCGACGTCCACGGCCAGATCGTCGTCGGCGTCGACCAGACCCAGGGCGACAACAAGATGCCCGTCGACGTCCCCCTCAATGGCGAGGAGTTCCGTCGGTCTGTCTACATCCAGGTCCGGCGCTCCCAACCCCTCGCGATGCTGCACGCCTTCGACGCGCCCGTGATGGAGGTGAACTGCGAACGTCGCCCCCAATCCACCGTTGCCACGCAGGCGCTCATGCTCATGAACAGCGGGTTCCTCCTCGACCAGTCCGACCGATTCGCGCGCCGCCTCGAAGTCGAGGCCGGCACCGATCCCGCCCGACAGATCCATGTCGCCTGGCACCTCGCCTTCAACCGCAAGCCCACGCCCACGGAACTCACCGACGCCTCCGCCTTCCTCCAGGCCCAGGCATCACACCTCCGCGCCAACGCGCCCGCCGTGGAACCCGCCAAACCCGACCCGAAGGCCAAGCCCACACCCCCGCCGCC
>JBIKWS010000813.1:0-2515 GCA_044356195.1 Cyanophyceae cyanobacterium | reverse complement strand
TAGTTCGGAGTTTGAAGGTCGGTGCACGCCTGCGGGTACATCCGGCCGGCTGCGCTTGTCGCACGCGTCGGTATCGGGATCGGTATCGGCATCGGAATCGAAAAGTCAGGGGAGGGAAGAACCGGGTTCGATCCCGATCCCGATTGCGATCCCGATACCGAGCAGGAGGCCGCGTGCCCCCACGCGGCGCGGGCTTCAAACTTGAAACTCCCTGCCCCCCCCTCACCGACCGAACAGGCGTACGAGCCACTTCTGGGGATGCTGGACGAGGAGTTCGTGGAGCATGGCATGGGCTCCGGCGGCGCGGGGTTCGTCGAGGCGCCGGGTCAGCGTGAAGGTGTAGGCGAAGGCGGCCATCGCGAGGACGAAGAAGACCGAGAACCGGTTCCACTCGAATCCGAGGGACGTGAGGGTGCGGGAGCCGACGGCATCGAGGAGGATGCCCCACAGGATGGGAGAAATGCCGAGGGTGAGCTGCCACACCACGGCGAACAGGGCGAAGAAGTGGTTTCGGCCCATGGTTGGGACGATCCCCATGGCGAGGCGGTTGTTGGCGATGCTGAAGAGCGCGTTGCAGAGGCCGACGAGGAAGGCGAGCGCCGCCGCCGGCCCGATGGATCGGGGCAGGACACCGCCCGCCACGAGGGCCCAGCCCAGGGTCGCCAGTGCCCCTGCTGCCATGGTGAAGCCGAGGACGGGCTTGGATCCGAGACGGTCGAGGCGTCCACCGGCCACCCAATAGCTGGCGAGACCGCCGACAAACGAAAGCGACATCACCAGCAGGACACGCTGTTCGCCGAAGCCTCCGGAAGACTTCAGATAGGACACGATGAACGTGGTCAGGCCGCCGTAGGCCACGGACCACGCGGCGTTCATCTCCAGCAGACGCCGGAAGGGTGGGTGCTGGGCCATGGCGAGCCAGGGGATCGGTCCTTTGCCCGTGTCCTCGTCTTCGGGCACGGGAACGTCGGGGATGCGCCGCAGGAACAACAGGGACACGAACCCAGCGGCACCGCTGAAGAGGAAGACCGCGGTGAACTGCCAGGGGTCGGCCTGGTTCCCGAGCATGAATGCCGCGAAGAGGAACGCGGCGATGCTGGCACCATTGGTGCAAAGTTGGTCCACGCCGAGGTAACGGCCGCGGACGCCGGCGGGCACGAGGTGGGTGATCCACGGAAGCCAGGCGCAGCTGGAAAGTCCCCGGGACAGGTTGAAGGCAAACAGGAGGGCAATGATCAGCGCGAGTCGGGATCCTGCATTCAGGAACCCCGTCATCAGCGGCACCACCGACATCAGGAAGATGAACCCGACCCGCGTGGACCATCCACCAAGCACGAACCGCTTGTACCCAACCCGAGGGATGAACTGCGCCGCCGGAATCTGCGCGATCGTCATGATGGGCATCAGGCCGGCCACCAACCCCAGGATGGTGGACGAGGCCCCCAGCGATTTCGCGTACAGGACCATCGGGCCCGCGAGGACCATCTGGAAGGACAGCGCGTTGAAGAGCGCGAACGCATACGCGTTGGTGATTCCTTCCGGCAGACGATCCGTTTCAGCCACAACGGCAGCCTTGGGCCGGGGACCGCGGGATTCAAGCGCGTGGTTCCGGACAAGAAACCCTGTTGATCCGGGGACGGGGGGAGGTTCAGGCTGGCGTCGCGATCCTTGGAGAACCCCCTGAAATGAAACCCATTTTGCCCCTCTTCATCATGATCGACGCCATGGGATGGGAGATCCTGCGTGGCGACACGTTCGGTCAGGACTTTGCCCCGGTCCGGAAGCAGCTCCGAAGCGTGTTCGGCTACAGCTCGACCTGTGTGCCGTCGATCCTGTCGGGCCGTTGGCCGGATGAGCACCGGAACTGGTGCTACTTCGTCTACGATCCCGAGAATTCCCCCTTCCGGACATTGCGATGGTTGCGGTGGCTGCCGACGGCGGTGACCGGGCGTCGGATCTTCCGGCGCTGGCTGACGAAGTTCGTGAAGGTGCAGCTCAACTTCCGCGGCTACTTCGACCTCTACAACATCCCGTTCCGGTACATCCACCTGTTCGATTTCACGGAGAAGAAGAGCCCGTTGCAGCCGAAGGGCATGAACCGCGGCCCGAACATCTTCGATCACCTGACGGAGCAGAAGATCCCCTATTTCGTGACGGACCCCACGACGAGCGAGGAAGCGAACCGGGACCGGTTGATCGGACAGTTGCGCACGGGCGAGATCGACTTCGGATTCGTGTATTGGGCGGGCCTGGACGGCCTGCTGCACCGGGTGGGCAACAAGTCCCCGGAAGTGCCGGCCAAGCTCCGCGTGTACGAGGAATGGATCCGGAGCGTGTTGGAGGCGGCGAAAGGGCAGTACTCGGACGTGCGGTTGTACATCTTCAGCGACCACGGCATGGCGAACTGCGACGAGTTGCTGGACCTCAAGGCGAAGATCGATCCGCTGGGCCTGGAGATGGGGAAGGACTACGCCGTGGTGTACGACTCCACGATGGCGCGGTTCTGGTTCTTCAA
>JBIKWS010000810.1:0-2525 GCA_044356195.1 Cyanophyceae cyanobacterium | reverse complement strand
GTGGCAGGACTCGTGATAGGTGACGGTCTGCGGCGGTTGGTTCGCGGCCTTGGGTTCGGTGATGCCAATGGCGGCGAGCCACTCGTGGATGTCCTTCACCTTGGAATCCCAGTTGTGGGCGGCGTCGGCGTAGCGGGGATCGTCCTTGAGCAGCTTGTGGTAGTGCTTGAGGTGGGATCCGCAGCCGCCGGCGTTGGTGATGATGGCGTCGAACTGGTGCGGGGGGAACTGGTCGAGGTTGCGCCGGGCGAGGTCGCAGGCGAGGTCCCATTCGCCATTGTGGGCGTGGAGCGAACCGCAGCAGCTCTGGTTGTGCGGGGTGAAGACTTCGCAACCGTTGCGGGCAAGGACCTCGGCGGTGTCGCGGTTGACGTCGGAAAAGAGGAGGTCCTGCGCGCACCCGGTGAGGAGCGCGACGCGGTAGCGCTTCTCGCCGGTGGGGGGCGTGACGGGGTCAATGAGTTCGTCGGAGAAGCGAGGCTGGACGGTGGGGGTCATGGCCTCCAGTTCGCGGAGGCGCTTCGGGAGGAGCTTGGTCACCCCGGATTTGCGCAGGACATCCTGGAGGCCGGTCTGCTGCCAGACCTGCATGGCCTTTCCGACCATCTGGAGACGGCCGTGGTCCATGAACAGCCACGAGAGGGTGGCCTTGCGGATGACACCGCGCGTCGGGTTGTTGAGGACCCCCTTGGATTCCACCTCGGCACGGGCGTGCTCGAACAGTTCGGCGTAATTCACGCCGGCCGGGCAGGCGGTCATGCACGCAAGGCAGCCCAGGCAGAAATACATCTCCTCCCCGAACGACGGCGTCACCTCCATCCGGTCATCGGCAATGGCACGCATCAGTGCGATGCGGCCGCGGGGGCTGTTCCGTTCGAGTTTGGTGGCGTCGTAGGTCGGGCACGTGGGAAGGCACAGTCCGCAGTGCATGCACTGTTGCACGACGGAGTAGTCCAGATCCTTCAGATGCGAGCGGGTGGCGGTCATCGCTGTCGGGGTGGACTTTCGCGATTCCCGAATCGGGATGCCAGTGCCCAGATGGGGTTTTTGAAGGGAGTTCCCAGAGGCCAGTTGCCAGTTGCCAGATGGGGCAGCAGTTGAAGGCCGGGTGCCCTCACCCGGCGGGGATGCGAAGATTCGGGAGGCTGCAACCCCTGCCGGGGTAGGTTATTCCTTTTGTACCGGTGACCCGGGGTCGCTTCGCACCCCGGGCTACCCGCTTCAACGCCTCCGGCGTATTCCAAAGGCACGACCACGGACTTCAGGTGGCGGAGCCTCCGGCGATAACTTTCATCCAGGACCTGACAGGTCAGTACCCGATGAAGCGGGCCCAGAAACGGGAACCGCCGAAGAGCCAGAGCACGGCTCCGGCGGTGAGGTAGGGCCCGAACGGGAGGCGCGCCGACCACTCGCGTCGGCCGATGACGATCAGGGAAAGGCCGATGGCGGCACCCAGGAGCGAGGCGGCGGCGAGGGTGAACAGGGTGGCTTGCCACCCCAGGAAGGCTCCGACCGTGGCCATGAACTTCACGTCGCCAAAGCCCATGGCTTCCCGGGGCAGCACGAGTTCGGTGGCGTCGGCAGCGAGATAGGGTTCGTCGGCGGGAACGAAGGTGTCCGGTCCGACGACGAGCGCGGCTTCATTCAGGCGGACTTCCGCCTCGACGTAACAGCGGTCGGCGAGTTCCACGTGGCGGCCGACCATCCGGATGGTGTCCGACTTGCGGTAGAAGATTTCGCCGAAGGGGATGGTGCGGTCGGGAAGGACGATGCCGTCTTCGTGGAACACGACGCGGGTGCCGGGTTCCATGGGGATGCGTTCGCGTCCGAAGAGGAGCTTGCCGAGTCGGACGACGCCGTAGACGACGCCGAATCCGATGGCGATGCCGAGGGCGCTGCGTTTGAGGGCTTCGCCGGCGGAGAAGGTGGCGTGCAGGCCAGGGACGATGGGCGAGAGGATCAGGCCGGCACCGGCTCCGCCGAGGGTGATGGGATCCGGGATGATGAAGTGTTCGAAGTCGATGAAGGTGGCGACGACGAACAGGGAGAAGAGGACGCAGAGGGCTAGGGCAAGGCCGGGATCGTTATGGCCGAAGTGGACCCAGCAAAGCGCGAAGAGGGCGGCGGTGAGGACCTCCACGGCGAGATAACGCGGGGAAATCGGGGCGGCGCAGGATCGGCAGCGCCCGCGGAGCCACAGCCACGTGATGACCGGGATGTTCAGGTACCACGGGATCGAGTAGCGACAGTGGGGACAATGGGAGGGCGGGTTGACCACCGACTGCTCGAGCGGCATCCGATGGATGCAGACGTTGAGGAAGCTCCCCACGAAAGCACCGAGGATCACGATGAACACCGTCCAGAAATGGAACGGCATGCCGAACAGGCTGGGATGGGAAAGCCACCAGTCCACGAATTGCGGGCTCATCCGTAGACCTCCTGCTCGAGGGCGGCGCGCATGACATCGCGGGGTGCGAGGCGACCCGACCACAGGTCGAGCGCGGCGGCACCCTGATGAAGCAGCA
>JBIKWS010000811.1:0-2525 GCA_044356195.1 Cyanophyceae cyanobacterium | reverse complement strand
GTGCGGCCCAAGGCGAAGGCGGGAATCAGGACGGATCCCTTGCGCTTCAGGACGGCGACCACGGCTTCGGCAAGACGCTCCACTTCACTTTCGCGCGAGAAGTTGGGCGGCAACGCGCGGGCACCGCGGGTGGTTTCCAGGATCATGACGTCTGCGCGGACCTCGCCGAATTCCGCACGGCGGAGAAGGGTCTGGTCGTGGAAGCAGACATCGCCCGAATAGAAAAGGCTCTGGCGTGCGCCGCGGACGAGGACACCGGCGGAGCCGAGGGTGTGGCCAGCATCGAAGAATTCGAGAGTGGGGCACGAGGCGGCTCCGCTGCGGCGATGGTGCGGGGTCCAGTCGATGGCCCGGCGGTACTTGAAGCCCTGGAAGACGGCGGCGTAGTCGTCGACCTGTTCATGGGTGAACAGCGGATACTCGCGGATGCCGAGTTCCTCGCGCTGACGTTCCATGACGTTGACGGAGTTGTGGAGGATCCGTTCGACGAGGAAATAGCTGAGTTCGGTCATCAGCACGTGGGCGTGCGGAAATTGCCGGAGGGCCACGGGCAGTGCGCCGACGTGGTCATGGTGGCAATGGCTGATGACGATGGCGTCGACGGCGTCCTTGGCCAGCTTGCTGAAGAGCGGAAGGCCGCCGAGTCCCTCCCGCTTGGGGTGGATGCCTGCATCCAGCAGGAGGCCGTGGCCTTCGAATTCCACGTGCCACGCGCTCGCGCCGATGTCGGCGTCCGGATTCAGGTTCGTGATTTGCATCGTTGCGGCTGATGAACGCATGGATCGAAGGCGCGGCCAATGCGGAATCCGGGGGCAGGGGCGGGTCGGGCCGCTTTTTGACACTGGTGCCGCGAAATCGTGGGAGTTCGGAGAAGGCGCATTGCACCAAAGGGCTGGGACAGCTACGCCAACGGGGTGCACGATCGACCGTATCCTCAGCGCCGACCGAATCCGGGACCGCCGCCGGCAGCCCCGATGCCTCCGGCTGGGGGACCCGTGGGTTCAAAGGACTGGATCAAGCCTTGGGTCCAGTTGCGGACCTTCAGTTATCATCCGTCGCTCTATCCGGCGATGTTGGACACGGCGTCGCCGGGGGCGGCGGCCGGGGACTGGGTGAACGTTTATGACCGCAACGGGCGCTTTTTCGGGAACGGCCTGTTCAATCCGAACTCCCGGGTTCCCCTGCGGGTGCTGCACCACGGCGAGACGCCGGTTCCGGAATCGCACCTCTTCACCCTGTTGGACCGGGCGATGGATCTCCGCTTGGGGCCGTTGGAGCTGCCGGCGCAGACGGATGCGTTCCGGGTGATCAACTCGGACGGCGATTCGCTGGGCGGGCTGATCGTGGACAAGTTTGCGGATGTCCTTTCCGTGCAGGTGCACAGCGTCGGGATCTGGCGGCGGCTGCCGGCGTTGCTGGCCCGCTTGCATGCACGCCTCGGGACCTCCCGGGCGATGATCAACGTCGATCCCGCCGCCGCGCGGAATGAAGGTATCCGACCGGAACAGATTCCTTCCGACGCGGTGCGGACGGTTCGGATCCGTGAGCACGGGATCCGGTACGAGGTGGATTTTGCGGAAGGCCACAAGACCGGGTTCTTCTGCGACCAGCGGGAGAACCGCCGGTTGCTGGCGCGTTGGACGCCGGGGAAACGGGTGCTGGATCTGTGCTGTTACACGGGTGGCTTTGCGCTGGCGGCGAAGATTTACGGTAAGGCGTCGGAGGTCATCGGGGTTGACCTCGACGAGAAGGTGGTCGCGCAGGCGCGGCGGAATTCGAACCTGAACCAGGAACGGATCGAGTGGGTGCATTGCGATGCGTACGCGTATGCGCGCCAGATGCGAAAGGACGGGAAGAAGTTTGATGTCGTGATCCTGGATCCGCCGAAGCTGGTGGATGGCCGGGACGAACTGGAGCGGGAGGAAGGCTTTGTGAAGTACGAGGACCTCAACAGCCTCGGGATCGTGATCACCGAGCCTGCGGGCTTGTTGGTGACGTGTTCGTGCTCGGGTCAGGTGTCGGCCGAGGAATTCGAGCGTTTGGTGGTCCGGGCGGCGCACCGCGTGGGGCGGAAGCTCCAGTTCATCGACCGCACCGGAGCGGGAATGGACCATCCGGTGATGTCGAACTGTCCGGAGAGCCGGTACCTGAAGCTCTTGTGGGCGCGGGTGTGGTGACCGGGATGGGGCTGATTGGCAGCGCAGAGGTGGAGTGGCGCCTCAAGATCCATCCATTAGTGTGAATCCGTGATCGCACCCAACGACAACGCAGGGGGTTCCGACGTCGCCGACCTGGTGGCGGAGGTGGAGCACATCTTTGGACCGACGGGGCTGTTCTCGAAGTCGTCGGCGTTCGAGTACCGGGAACAGCAGCAGCGGATGGCGATGGAGGTGGCGAGGGCTTTGGTCGATGGCGGCAACCTGATGGCGGAGGCGGGCACGGGCGTCGGGAAGAGTTTTGCCTATCTGGTGCCGGCGATCCTGTTCGCGGTGCGGCGGAAGAAGAAGGCGATCATCTGCACGAAC
>JBIKWS010000812.1:0-2525 GCA_044356195.1 Cyanophyceae cyanobacterium | reverse complement strand
ATCGGAAGAGGTCTGGGCGAGGTCGAGTTCGCGTTGCTGGCGGTGTTCGAGCCAGGTCTTGAGGCCGAGCGTCAGTAGGGCGAGCACGGCGAGGAGGGCGGCGATGCTGAAGGCGGCAACGCTGTTGTACTCCTTGTCGAGTTTCTCGATCCGGAGCGGAAGGGTGTCGGTGATCCCGGTGATGTGGCCGCTGACAACGGAGACGGCGCCGAATTCGCCGACAGCACGGGCGGTGCAGAGGATCACGCCGTAAAGCAGTCCCCATTTGATGGAGGGAAGCGTGACGTGCCAGAAGGTCTGCCAACCGGTGGCTCCGAGGGTGAGGGCGGCCTGTTCCTGATCGGAGCCCTGCGCCTGCATGAGCGGGATCAACTCACGCGCGACGAACGGAAACGTCACGAAGATCGTGGCCAGCACGATACCGGGCACGGCGAAGATGATCTGGATGTCGTGGCGGTCGAGCCATGGGCCGAAGTACCCACGCAGGCCGAACAGGAGCACGTAGACGAGTCCGGTGACGACGGGCGAGACCGAGAACGGGAGGTCGATCAACGTCGTCAGGATGGCCTTTCCGCGGAATTCGAACTTGGCGATCAACCACGCTGCGGCGACCCCGAACACCGTGTTCAGGGGCACGCTGATGAGCGTGGCGAGGGCCGTCAGTTTGGTGGCGGCGATCGTGTCCGGATCGGTGAGTGATCCGAAGGCGGCCTGCCAGCCCTTGGCGAAGGCCTGTCCGAACACGTTCGCGAGCGGCAGAATCAGGAACACGCCGGCGAACAAGGCCGCGATGCCGATCAGGATCCACCGGATGTACCAGGGATCCTCGGTGCCTCGCCGGGATTTGGCCTGCCCGGACGTCCAACGTTTCTGGGTGGTTCCAGCCATGGTCAGCGTTGGAAACGGCTCGCCCAACGTTCGAGCAGGTTGACCGTGATGAGCAGGAAGAACGAGATCACGAGCATGACCACGGCGATCGCCATGGCTCCCGGGTAATCGAATTCTTCGAGTCGATACCAGATGAGCATCGGTGTGATTTCGGCGCGCTTCGGCGCGATGAAGATCACGGATCCGTACTCGCCGATGGCCCGTGCAAAGGCCAGGGAGAAGCCTGTCAGGATTGCGGGCAGCAAGGTGGGAAAGATGACACGCGTGAAGGTCGTGAAACGGCTGGCACCCAAGGACGCGGCGGCTTCTTCCACCTCCAGTTCGATGTCCTCCAGCACCGGTTGGAGCGAACGGACGACGAACGGGATCCCGATGAAGATCAGCGCCACAACGATTCCGGACTGCGTGTACGCGACCTGGATCCCGAGGAGGTCCAGCCACTGTCCAAGCCAGCCTGTCGTCGCGAACAGGTTGGCGAGCGTCAATCCCGCCACGGCGGTCGGAAGGGCAAAGGGGAAGTCGATCAACCCATCGAGGATCTTCCGGCCCGGGAAACGATACCGGACGATCACCCACGCCAGCAGCGTGCCCATCACGGCGTTGATCACTGCTGCGATGAAGGCGCAGCCGAACGTGACCCGATAGGACGCGACGGCGCGGTCCGAGGTGGCGATCTTCAGGAATTGCGCCCAGCTGAGTTCCGAAGTCCGCAGAAACAGGGCCGCCAGCGGGATGAGCACGATGAGGCTGAGGTACGTCAGGGTATACCCCAACGACAGCCCGAAACCGGGCAGGATCTGAAAGCTCTTGGATCGCGCAGACGACATGCGGAGGGGGATCAGCGGCTGGAGATCTGATCAAAGATGCCGCCGTCAGCAAAGTGCTCTGCCTGGGCCTTGGCCCAAGAGCCGGCGATTTCAGCGAGGGTGAAGAGCCGCATCGGTGGGAACTGCTGCTCGTAGCGCGCGGCCACCGCGGGATTGGACGGCCTGTAGAAGTGCTTTGCGGCGAGGTTTTGCCCGGCGTCGGAATAGAGATGGGTGAGGTAAGCCTCTGCGACCTTGGCTGTCTTCTTTCGCGTCACCACGCGGTCCACCCACGCCACAGGAGGCTCCGCCAGGATGCTTTCCGATGGTCGGACGAGTGCGAACCGGTTGGTCCCGTGCTCACGCAGCAGGAGCATGGCCTCGTTTTCCCAGGTGATCAGCACGTCACCGATCTTGCGTTCGCTGAAGGTCTGGGCGGACGCCCGCGCCCCGGTGTCGAGGACAGGCGCGTTCCGGTAGAGCTTGCTCACGAAATCCTTCGCGGTGGCCGGCGAGCCGCCCGGCTTGTGCAACGCGTGTCCCCAGGCGGCCAGATAGTTCCATCGCGCACCGCCGCCGGTCTTCGGGTTGGGGGTGACCACGGTCACGTTGGATCGCACGAGGTCGTCCCAGTCCTGGATGCCCTTGGGGTTCCCCTTCCGCACGAGGAAGACAATCGTGCTGGTGTAAGGACAACTGTTCGATGGCAACCGCGACGCCCAATCCGACGGCAACAGCCCGCCTTTGGAAGAAATCGCGTCGATGTCGTAGCCTAGGGCGAGCGTGACGATGTCCGCCCGGAGACCATCGATCACGCTGCGGGCCTGTTTC
>JBIKWS010000809.1:0-2526 GCA_044356195.1 Cyanophyceae cyanobacterium | reverse complement strand
GGTGGCAAAGAAGGTCACGGTGCTCAGCCGCTCCCACCAACCCGGCGAACCCTCCTGGCGCTGGACCAGCGAAGGCGCGGGTGGCTACGTCATCGAACCCGCCGAGGACCTTCCCCGCGGCACCCAAATCATCCTCGAACTCAAGGACGACACCCGCGAGTTCGCCGAGAAGTCCCGCATCGAGGGCATCGTCAAACGCTATTCCAACTTCGTCTCCTTCCCCATCGAGATCGACGGCACCCGCCTCAACACCGTTCAGGCCCTCTGGGCCCGCAACAAGGCCGAGGTCACCGAGGACGAGTACCGCGAGTTCTACCAGTTCATCGGGCACGACTCCGAAACGCCGTTGTACCGCCTGCACTTCACCACCGACGGTCCTCTCAGCATCCAGGCGCTGCTCTTCGTCCCGGCCCAGAACCTCGAGACCCTCGGGCTCACCCGCGTCGAGTCGGAGGTCAACCTCCACTGCCGCAAGGTCCTCATCGAACCCAAGGCCAAGGGCCTGTTCCCCGAGTGGCTCCGCTTTCTCAAGGGCGTTGTCGATTGCGAGGACATCCCGCTGAACGTCTCCCGTGAGCGCATGCAGGATTCGAGCCTCATGAAGCGCCTCAACCGCGCCCTGACCTCGAAGTTCCTGAAGTTCCTCGGCGAGGAATCCGCCAAGGACGCCGACGCCTACGACAAGTTCTACGCCCAGTACCAGCGCTGCCTGAAGGAGGGCATCCTGGCCGACAACGATCATCGCGACGCCATCGCCAAGCTCCTCCGGTTCGAGTCCTCCTCCACCGAACCCGGCAAGCGCACCAGCCTCGCCGAATACGTCAGCCGCATGCCGGCCGACCAGAAGGAGATCTACTACGTCATCGCCGGTTCCCGCGAGGCCGCCCTCTCCAGCCCGTATTACGAGGTGTTCGCCGCCCGCAAGTTCGAGGTCCTCATCCTCAACGAATCGGCCGATGAATTCGTCCTCGACCGCGTCCGCGAATTTGATGGGAAGTCCATCCTCGCCGCCGAACGCGCCGAACTCGAAGTGCCCGCACAGGACCCCACCGAAGGCCAGCTCAACGACGAACAGGCCGGCCTCCTCTCGGGCTGGCTCAAGTCCACCCTCGGCGACGATGTCGACAACGTCTCCGTTTCCAAGCGCCTCGCCACCAGCCCTGCCCTCGCCATCGAACGGGATCACTTCCTCACGGGCACCATGCGCCGCACCCTCAAGGCCATGAACCGGGACCGCACCGACGCCCCCGAGGTGAAGCCCGACTTCGAGTTCAATCCGCGTCATCCGCTCGTCGCACGCCTCGAACAGATGCGCCACACGGATCCCGACCTCGCCGCCAAGGCCGCGGCGCAGATGTACGACAACGCCCGCATGGCCGCCGGACTCCTCGAAGATCCCCGGGCGATGCTCCAACGCCTCAACGACCTACTTACCCAGGTCCTGACGCCGAGGGCGTAACGACGTAGCTTCAATCCCCCCCGCACGGTTGCGCCCGCCGCCCGTTCAAGCAGACTCCGGCCGTGGCGAAACCGGATTCACCAGGACCAGGCCTCGTCGAACGGCTCCGCCGTTTCGTCGGGGCCTGGCAACCGTTTACCGGGCCAGGCCTTGCCGCGTTCGGGGAGACTTCCATCGCCCGCCTCCTCACCTTCCAGTTCATCGCTGCGGTCGGAATCGCCGTCCTTGTCGTGGGGGCCCTCCGCTGGACTTGGGTCCCTGTCATCGAACGTTCCCTACCCAACCTCCCCGAATCTGTCCCGCTCCAGGCAGGCCGTCTCGTTTGGCCGGGTATCGAGCCACGCCGTCTCGGCGAGAACGCCTGGTTGTCCATCGTAGTCCGCCCCTCCACCAACAGCACTCCTGACGACCCGGGACAAACCGCCGACCTTCAGGTGGAGTTGCACCCCGGAACCTACCGCATCGAGGGCGTCTTCGGTCACATCGATCGCCCCTATCCGCGCTCCCTGACCGCCGATCTCGGTCGCATCCCGGCCACTGCCGCCTGGAACGCGTGGCGTCGTCCTGCCGCGTTCCTGCTGGCCTTGGGCTTCACACTGTTCCTGCTGGTCTCCTGGTGGGGATTGGCCACGGCGTATGCCCCGTTCGCCTGGGCGTTCGCCCACCTTTGTCGCCGCCCGCTCTCCCTCGCCGCAGCCTGGAAGATCTCCGCGGCGGCCCTGTTCGTGGGTGCCGCCGTTGGCGCCGCTGGCTTCGCCGGCTATGCCACCGGAGCCATCCGCCTGCCCGGTGTCCTCGTCACCCAAGCCATCCACATTCCCATCGCCTGGGTCTGGCTCATCTGGGGTCTCCTTTCCACCACCTCCACGCCCCGCCCCGCCCGAACCAAAGCCTCGAATCCCTTCGCCGGTTCCAACTGATCCGGCGACGCAGATCCGCCGCCACCGTCACCGCCCCCCCGACCGACGGAACCCGGCCACCACATCCACGCGCCGGACCAGCCACTTTCCCTCGGTCTTCACCATGCGGATGTCGAATTCCTGCGCCGTGAAGTCCCCGCGTTTGCC
>JBIKWS010000808.1:0-2536 GCA_044356195.1 Cyanophyceae cyanobacterium | reverse complement strand
GAGCTCAACGATTGGATTGAACCCCGGGAACGATCCGTAACGGGGCCACATCTCCTCGACCAGGATCCGGCTGTGACCGGACCCAAACAGGTGGACCATCCGCCCGGCCAGGATGGTTTCCGAGAACCAGCGCGCCGCCATCCGCACTTCCGGCAACTGCGCTTCGACGCGATCCACCAACCTGCGGCTGCGACTCAGGTATTCTGCTCCGGGACTCATGGGGGCCGGACGTTACGGAGGACCGATGCCCGCTGGCAAGGAACCGAATCGAAAAGCCTACTTCAGGACGGGGCGGCGATGTCCTCATCGCCACCGGTCACCCGTTGGAAAGCCCTACTCAATCCCCAGCAACCGCCGGCCATCGGGTGTGATCATGCTCTGGTGCCAGGGCGGATCCCACACGATCTCCACGCTGGCATCCTCCACCGACGGCAGGCACAGCAGCTTCTGCTGGGCATCCCCCGCGATGGTGGCTCCCATGCCGCAACCCGGCGCCGTCAGCGTCATCTTCACGAACACCTTCTTGTTGCCCGTCGGGAGATCCTCGATCCCCATGTCGTACACCAGGCCCAGATCAACGATGTTCACCGGGATCTCGGGATCGTAGCAGGACTTCAGCGTCTCCCAGACCATCTTCTCGTCCACGCTGCCATCCAGCACGGGTGCAGGAGCCGCTTCCTCCACCGTCAACCCGAGGGCGTCGGCATCTTTCGGCGCGATCCGGAAAAGTCCTCCCAAGGCGTGCACCGTGAAGGAACCTCCCAGGCGTTGGGTGATGTCCACCTCGGTCCCGGCGGGAAGGGCGACAACATTGCCGGCAGGAATCTGCACGGCGTCACAATCGCGGCTCAACGTCACTGTGGTCACGGAATGCATGGCGGCGGCAATATAGGCACCCGGCCACTTCCGGAAAGGGCAAAGCCGTGCGCAGTTGGAGTGGCCAGTTGCCAGACTCCAGTTCCCAGACCCGCCGCGGGGGCACGCGGCATGCGACGAAAATCGCCTGATGCCCGATCCCGCAAATGTACGCCGGAGGCGTTGGAGCCGATAGCCCCGGGTCGTGCGAAGCACGCACCCGGGGAAAGGCGCGCCGAATGGGAATCCGCACCCCGGAGGGGTGCGTAGATTCGGAAATCTGAAACCCCTGCCGGGGTTGGTGGTTCCGTGGGTTCCCTGAACCCGGGGTTGCTTCGCACCCCGGGCTACCCGCTTCAACGCCTCCGGCGTAATCCAGATCCAAAACCCCGGACATCAGGAGGCGATCCCCAAAGCCTCTCCTCATGCTGAAGGCCGGGTGCCCCCACCCGGCGAACCCGCGTAAACCTCCCCGTTTCCAACCCCGCCCCCCAAATGCGCATCCCAATGCCGCCCCGGCGTCCAAATGGTCTCCGGGCGACGAGGACGTCGCCACCTCGTCCCATCGGATCTTCAACCTTCAAACCTCCCCTCCGACCCGCTAGGATCCAACCACTCCACCATGAAAGCCCTGATCACACTCCTCTGGGTCGCTCCCGCGCTGTTGGCGGCGGACAAAGCCAGGATCGACGTCTCGAAGATCCCGCTTCCAGTCCCTCGGAAGGTGGATTTCACCCGCGATGTCTACCCCATCTTCAAGGAGTCCTGCTTCTCGTGCCACGGCCCGGAAAAGCAGAAGGGCAAATACCGCATGGATACCCGTGAGGGTGCCTTCAAGGTCACCGACGACTACGGTCCGTCGATCAAGGCCGGCAAGAGCGAGGAGAGCGCCATCATCCACATGGTCTGCGGGCTCATCGACGAGATGCTCATGCCGCCGCCTTCCGACAAGCCCGGACAGTCCGAGAAGCTCACCAACGAACAGATCGGCATCCTTCGCGCCTGGATCGATCAAGGCGCGGAGTGGCCCGAGGGCCCCATTCGCGAAGTCGTGAAACCGGTGACCTTTGCCGGCGACATCCAACCCCTCTTCGCCCAGGCGTGTGGCGCCTGCCATTCCGGCGCGTCTGCCAAGGGAGCCTTCTCTGTCGATTCCGCCGAGGTCGTCCTGAAGGGCGGATCCACCTACGGGAAGGTGGTCACGCCCGGCAACCCGGCGAAGAGTTCGCTCCTGACGATCCTCGCCGGTAAGGATGAGGACCTGCCCGAACCCGAGAAGCACAAGCTCCCCGCCAAGCAGGCCGCCCTCGTCGAGAAGTGGATCGCCCAGGGCGCGAAGTAACCCGCGCAGGGAACTGGAATCTGGGAACTGGGAACTCCCCTTCCCGATCATTCCGATTTTCCGGGTTGAAACTTCCCCCCGGAAGCCCCCCCACTGTTCCCCATCATGTCGTTGCTCGAAATCCGCGCGCTCCGGAAGGGCTTCCGGTCGCCGGACGGCCATCTGCAGCCAGTGGTCGACATCCCTGAATTCTCCCTCGCCGCCGGTCAGGCCGTGGCGCTCGCCGGTCCCAGCGGCACCGGAAAGACCACCTTCCTGAACCTCATCGCCGGCATCCTCACCCCAGACTCCGGAAGCATCCGCATCGACGGTCAGGAAATCGTCGGCATGACCGAACAC
>JBIKWS010000100.1:0-9163 GCA_044356195.1 Cyanophyceae cyanobacterium | reverse complement strand
TGTCCAGGCGTTGCATGGCTCACGGGAGCCGGCCATCGCCCGCCGATCGAGGATGCTGTTGCCGCCAGAGCCGACGCCCGCGGACCTGATCCGACAGTTCCAACCCGCGCTGGCACTTCAGGGCGATGCGGGGCGGGGACAGGCGATCTATCGGGAGCGCTGCGCCTCCTGTCATCGCGCGGGATCGGAAGGCAAGGCGCTGGGCCCCGATCTGGTGACGGTGCGGACTTCCGGCAATGACAAGCTCCTCGCCAGCATCCTGGATCCGAACGCCGAGGTGGCCCCGCAGTACATCGGCTTCCAGGTCGAGTTGCGGGATGGCGACACGCTTTCGGCGATCATCGCCAACGAGACGCCCAGCCATGTCACCTTGCGGATGGGCGGCGGTGAGGAGCGGACGCTCCCGCGCACGCAGGTGCTGCGGATGGGGAGCTCGGGACAGTCGCTGATGCCGGAGGGATTGGCCTCCGGGTTGACGGCTCAGTCCCTGGCGGACCTCCTCCAGTTTGTCGCGGCGGCCGAAGCTCCGCCGGTCGGGAAGCCGTGAGGCATGGAGAGTTGTTGACGGCTGGAATGATATGACCTCTTTTAGGTCAGATTTCATGTCATGAATACCATTCCGGCAACCGAAGCGAAGGCCCATTTCTCCGAGATTCTTGATCGTGTGGATAACGGGGAGGAGTTCGTTTTGACACGTCATGGAAAGGAGGCGGCCTATCTGGGACCTTCCCAGCGGGCGACAACGGTGCAGGCAGCGAAGGCGGTGGCCGATTTGATGCAATGGCGTTCCAAGGTGACAGCCCACGGTCCCGTCCTGGATCCCGGTGAAACGGTGCAATCCCTGATTGCCAAGGGACGCCGCTGATGAGGGCGTTCGTTCTCGATGCGAACGTCGTTGTCGCTTTCCTGCTTCAGGAAGGATCGGTCTATGCGGAGCGCATCTTTCAAAAGCATCTCGCGCTGGGGGCTACCGCACATGTGCCATCTCTTTGGCACTTGGAGATCCGCAATGTGCTGTTTCTGAAAGAACGGGCCAAGAGGCTGCCCGAAGGCGCATCGCACCAAGCCCTGGCTAGCCTCGCAGGTCTGACGATCCTGACGGATGCCTACACAACAGCCCCGTCGACCCTCATGCACATTGAGCGGTTGATGCTGCGTCACGGGCTCACGTCCTATGACGCGACGTATCTCGACCTCGCCTACCGCCTGGATGTTCCCCTCGCAACGCAGGACAGGGAGATGATCGCCGCTGCGAAAATGTTGAAGGTGGCTATTCTTTAGGTTCCTGAAAGTTCGCTCCGCGGGGCGCAGTTTGACACCGCAGTTGTCTGGAATGGGGCGGCGATGTCCTCATCGCCTTGGGCATGACTTCAGACCGGCGACGAGGACGTCGCCACCCCGTTGCATGCGGGATCTGTGTCACGATGCGCCCTTCTTCTGGGGCGGCTGGAGAAAAGATTTGCAGTGTCATCGGGACCGGGCAGTCTAGTGCAAACGATTTGCATACAGGCTTCCGGTGCGCCCACTGATCCATATCCCCTCGGACGACAATCCGCTCCCGCCATCGGGCTCTAGTACGGACGCCAACGGCGCAACCAAACGCGATGCGTCGCCCCCGTCCGGTGCCCACCTGCGGCACCTCAAATCCGTCGTCCTCCGCGCCCTCGGCTTGCCCCGGTCCACGGTCGTCTCCGTCGCTGAAGTCCGTTGCCCTGATCCCGGATGTCCGGACGTGGAAACCCTGTTCACGGTGCACGGGGCGGACGGTGCCGTCCGACGCTTCCGCTTTGCCTGCCCTCTTCAACGTCTGACCGCTGCGGCAGTCCGGGACCTGATCTCCGGACCGGGCGGTGGCGGACTGGATCGTCCCAACTGACATCGACCCAACCGAAACCGTTCCTTCGCTCCCACACATGCCAGCCCACGACACACGCATTCCGGTGACTGTCCTCACCGGGTTCCTCGGTTCCGGAAAGACCACGCTGCTGAACCACATCCTGACCGCGCACCACGGCAAACGGATCGCCGTGATCGAAAATGAATTCGGCGAGATCGGCATCGACAACGAGTTGGTCGTGAACGCTGACGAGGAGGTCTTCGAGATGAACAACGGGTGCATCTGCTGCACCGTGCGCGGGGACCTGATCCGGATCCTGGGCAATTTGATGAAGCGGCGCGACCGCTTCGACTACATCCTGGTGGAGACGACCGGGCTCGCGGATCCGGGGCCGGTGGCGCAGACGTTCTTCGTCGATGACGAGGTGAAGGAGAGCTTCCGGTTGGATGGCATCGTGACGGTGGTGGACGCACGTCACATTCTGCAACACCTGGATGAGTCGGACGAGTGCCGGAAGCAGGTGGCCTTTGCCGACCGGATCCTGGTGAACAAGGTGGACCTGGTGGCGGCGGCCGAGGCCGACGCGCTTGAAGCCCGTCTTCGTGGAATGAACGGAGCGGCGAAGTATTTCCGGACGACGCAGTCGAGCCTTGCGGTGGATCAGGTCATCCACATCGGGGCCTTCGACTTGGACGCCAAGCTCCAGGTGGACGCCAACTTCCTCGAAGAAGAGTTGCCGTTCGAGTGGGGCGGGGTTTTCGAGTTGCCTGCGGGGGTTCACGAGTTGGTGTTCCAGCCGGGCCCGGATCCTGAGATTGGCGTTGTCCTGCTGCCGGTGACGGCGGCCACCGAGGAAGAGGTTCATGCGCGTCGGTTGGATGCGATGCGGGGATTCAGCGAGCCGGGTGTGCTGGTTCGATCGGGTGCCGAGGTGATCCCTGCGCCAGGTCGCCGGATCCTGGACGTGTCGGCAGCCGAGGCGAGCCGCTTTGCCTTGATGATCCCGAAGGCCGGGTTCTACGCGATGTACACGCAGCATGGTCCGGACGAGTTCGGGATGCGCCTGGAAGTGTCGGGACGGTCAGTGGAGCCGATCGCGGGCCGTGCGTACGGTGGGCACGGTCACACCCACGACGACACGGTGACGAGTGTTGGACTCGAGGAGTTGCGTCCGCTGGATCCGAACCGGGTCAACGCGTGGTTGGGCGGCCTGTTGCAGACGCGTGGGGCGGACATCTTCCGGTCGAAGGGAATCCTGCACCTGAAGGGGGCGAACTCGCGTTTCGTGTTCCAGGGGGTGCACATGCTTTTTGAAGGCAAGCTGGACCGGCCGTGGAAGCCCGAGGAGGTGCGGAAGACCTCGCTGATCTTTATCGGACGCGAGCTGGATCGTGAGTCCCTCGAAGCGGGGCTGCGCGGGTGTGTGGCGTGAACGCCGACGAGGTTTTGCGATGAACAAGCAAGAAGCATTACCGGTGACGGTGCTCTCCGGGTTTCTGGGAGCGGGCAAGACGACGTTGCTGAACCACATCCTGCATAACCGGGAGGGGTTGCGGGTGGCGCTCATCGTGAACGACATGAGCGAGGTCAACATCGATGCAGCGCTGGTGGCCAAGGGCGGAGCCCAGCTGAATCGTTCGGAGGAGAAGTTGGTGGAGATGAGCAACGGCTGCATCTGCTGCACGCTTCGGGAGGATCTGTTGAAGGAGGTGGCGAAGCTGGCGCACGAGGGACGGTTCGATCAGTTGATCATCGAGTCGACGGGCATCAGCGAACCCTTGCCCGTGGCGGAGACCTTTACCTTTGAGGACGAGCAGGGCCGGCGCTTGGGGGATCTCGCGCGTCTCGACACGATGGTCACGGTGGTTGATGCCTTCAATTTCCTGCGGGATTACGGCTCCGCGGAATCGCTCCACGACCGGAAGGCGGCGCGCGACGAGGGCGACGACCGCTGCGTGGTCGACCTGCTGGTGGAGCAGGTGGAGTTCGCGGACGTGATCGTGATGAACAAGTCGGACCTGGTCACGCCGGAGCAGTTGCAGGTGTTGCGGGGGATCCTGCGTGCGCTGAACCCACGGGCAAAGGTGGTGGAGTGCACGTTCGGGAAAGTGCCGTTGAAGGAGGTGCTGAACACCCGGTTGTTTGACTTCGAGGAGGCGAAGGAATCGCCGGGCTGGTTGCGGGAACTCCGGGGCGAGCACACACCCGAGACCGAAGAATATGGCATCCGCAGTTTCGTCTACCGGGCGCGGCGTCCGTTCCACCCGGGGCGGTTCATGAAGTGCATTCAAGGCGAATGGCCCGGGGTGGTGCGGAGCAAGGGCTTCTTCTGGCTGGCGACGCGCAACGACCTCGCGGGTGCGTGGAGCCAGGCGGGGCCGGCCTGCCGTACCGAGTGCGCCGGTTCGTGGTGGGCGGCGGTGCCGAAGCACGAGTGGCCCGATGCCGACGACGAATGCCGCGAGATTGCCAAGCTGTGGAAGAAGCCGTGGGGTGATCGTCGGCAGGAAATCGTCGTCATCGGGTTGGCTCTCCAACCGGATGAGCTCTCGGCCTTGCTGGATGCCTGCCTGCTGACGGACGCCGAGATGGCCTTGGGCCCGGAGGCGTGGAAGGAGCAGTTCGAAGATCCATTCCACGCCTGGACGTTGAAGTCGGAGGAGTCTCCCGAAGAACTCCCGACGACGCTGCGCGGCGGGGTGTGAACCTCGCCGGGTGAGGGCACCCGGCCTTCAGCCTCGCAGATTGAAGGCCGCGTGCCCTCACGCGGAGATTCTGGCATCTGGCAACTGGTAACTGGCAACTCCCCTTGTAGCGGCGCATTTTTCCCCTTTCGCCGGGGCGGGTCCTGTGTCACGTCTCCGCCACTTATGGGGAAATTGATCGGGATCGACCTGGGCGGTACGGCCATCAAGGCCGTGGTGGTGACCAAGGACGGGACGCTGCTGGAGGAGGTGAACCAGCCGTTCGTGGACCGGGACATGGAGTGGGCACGTGCGATCCGGGATCTTGTTGCCGGGTTCGAGCGGAAGCACGGGACTGTCGATGGGATCGGGCTTTCTGCCCCGGGGTTGGCGGCGCGCAGCGGGCGCTGCATATCAAGTCTTCCTGGTCGGCTCGATGGGTTGGAAGGGTTGGATTGGACGAACTATCTGGGGCGTGCGGAGTTGGTACCGGTGTTGAATGACGCGCATGCGGCGTTGCTGGGTGAAGCATGGATGGGAGCGGCGCGTGGAATGGAAGACGTGGCCATGTTGACCCTGGGCACCGGGGTGGGCGGCGCGGCGATTGTGGATCACCACCTGCTGAAGGGGCACATCGGGCGGGCGGGCCACCTGGGCCACATCTCGGTGGACTTCAACGGACCACTGGATGACGTCCATACGCCGGGATCCATCGAATTGGAAATCGGTCACAAGACGGTGGCGGCACGGAGCGGGGGCAGGTTCCAATCCACACGGGAGCTGGTGGACGCGCACCTCCGGGGGGACGCCGAAGCCACCCGGCTTTGGTTGCGATCGGTCAAGGCGTTGGCGGCTTGCGTGACCTCGATCATCAACGTGCTCGATCCCGAGGCGATCATCATCGGGGGCGGCGCGGCCAAGGCGGGTGCGGCGCTGTTTGATCCGTTGCGCGCGCACCTGGACGACTTCGAGTGGCGACCTGGCGGCGCGCAGGTCCGGATCATTCCGCCGGCGCTGGGCGACATCGCCGGGGCCTATGGTTCGGCGTGGAACGCCTTGAAGGGCGGCAAGAGCTAGGCGAAGGCTTACCGGAAGAGCTTGGGAGTGAAGTCGACGAGGTAGCGGCGCCAGACGGGCCACGAGTGGTCGCCGGGGGTCTCCACGAATTCGTGCCGGATCCCCTTCTCGTCGAGGAGGGCGTGGAACTTGCGGTTCTGTTGGAACAGGAAGTCCTTGTCCCCGCAGGCGACCCAGAACAGGCGGAGGTCGCGGTTGACCGCCTGGGGCTTGTCGAGGCCGGTGGCGATGGTCTGGGACGGCGGTGGGGCGGAGGAGAAGGCTCCGATCCAGCGGAAGCGGTCGTGGTGGTTCAGGGCCACGGTCAGGGCGTGGTGACCGCCCATGGAGAGGCCGGCGAACGCGCGGCCCTCGGGTTTGGTGACGACCTTGTAGGAGGATTCCACGAGCGGGAGGATGTCTTCCACGAGTTCGCGGCAGAGGGCGGCGGAATTGGCGGGGCCATACTCCTCGAATCCGGAAGCACCGGGAGGAATGGCATGGCCATCGGGCATGACCACGATCATGGGCTTGGTCTTCCGGGCGTGGATGAGGGTGTCGAGGATCCAGTGGGCCTTCCCGTGGACGGTCCAGGAAGCCTCGTTGTCGCTGTAGCCGTGCGAGAGATAGAGCACCGGCAGCTTGCCGGCCTTCTCAACGCCGGGCGGGGTGTACACCACGATGCGGCGCCAGGTGTCGAGGGCTCGGGACTTGTAGACGTGTTCGTGAAGGGTTCCGTGCGGGATTTCCTGCAGGTCCCAGGGTGCGGGTGGGTTGGCGGGAACATGCAGGATGCTGGTGTTGGGCCAGCGCTGGGGCTTCACCGCAGGGTTCTGCGGATCGATGACCGCGAATCCATCCACCAGGAACCGGTATTCGTGAACGCCGGCGGGAACGGTGGGAACCGTCGCGGACCAGACGCCCTGTTCGCCGCGCGTCAGGGCGACCTCGGGTCCGAATTGCCCGGAAACCTTGACCTCGGAGGCCTTGGGCGCGCGCAAACGGAATGTCACGCCGCCATCGGGCAACAATTCGGGAGAGACGAGGGGACCCGGCCGTGCTGCCCGTGGAGGCGGTGTGGCGGATGGGGTGTTGGATCGGACCTGTTGGGCCTCCAATGGATGGAGGCTGGACAGGACCATGGCGACGGCACACAGGGCGCCAGGAAGGCAACGATTCTTCATGGGAACGGGATGGGAGACCCGTGAGAACCCAACGAGGTTGCAGCAGATCCCGTGCACAACACCGATGAGAACACGATTGGTCCCGGTGTGGTCACCGGGTTAGCCTGAGGCATGCGGTTGCTTGACCGATATCTGCTCCGGGAGTTGTTGGTGCCGCTGGGGTTCTGCCTCGGCGGCTTCTTCGTCTTCTGGCTTTCGTTTGACCTGCTCGGTCAGTTGTCGGGCTTCCAGCAGCGGGGCCTCGGGTTTTCGGAGATCGCGCGTTATTACTGGTACGCGGTTCCGGATTTGCTGGGCACCGTGATGCCAGTGGGGTTGCTGCTGGCGATGCTGTTCGCCCTGACGAACCTGACGCGGCACCACGAGATCACCGCCATCCGGGCGGCTGGCATCAGCCTGTGGCGGTTGTGCCTCCCGTATCTGGGACTGGGGTTCTTCTGCGTGTTGGGTCTTCAACTCCTGAACGAGTACGTCGCCCCCGGTTTCCGGGAGGCGCAGGAGGCGCTGTTCCGGGAGGTACGCGGCGAATCCGCAGCCAACCCCTGGAAGGAACGGATCGACATCGAGAACCGCACGGACCGTCGCGTCTGGAACATCGGTGCCTTCAATGAGTTGACCGGCGAGATGCGGTCGCCGCGGGTCCGGTTGCCGTTGGCATCGGGAGCGAAGCGCGTGCTTTCGGCGCGTGGGTTGACGTGGACCAACGGACATTGGGTGGTGAGCCCGCGCTTGACCGAGTCGGTCTACCGCTCCGCCAATGATGAAAATCCCGCGCTCCGCGAGGTCCTCATGCGCGAGTTTCCCGCATTGAACCTGCCTCCAGCCTCCGTGGAAAAATGGGAAGGCTCGGACCTGACCGTTCTCGTGCCGGTGGTGACCCTGGTGACCAATGCGGGCGTCCGGACCAATGTCATCGTCCAGACGCCCGTGACGTGGCGGACCAACCTCGTTGCCACCGCGGCCGACGGCCTCACGTGGCGGATCGGTGCGATGGATCCCGTGCGGGGGGAACTGAAGGACGTGCGCGTGGAAGTACCCTCCGAACCGGGGGCCTGGCGGTTGGTGATCGGCGAGACAGCCCGTTGGTCGGGGGAGGCGTGGGCCTTTGTGCGCGTCACCGAGTATCTGTTTCGCGGGGCCACCGATAGTGATCCCGCCAGTGCGGTCCATCCGGAGTTGGTGGTGAACGAATTGACGGAATCGCCGGAGGTCGTGCGTGCCGAGATCCGGATCAACGCCCTGAGCCGGGGAAGGACCATGAAACGCGCTGAACTCACCCTGGCCGAGATCCGGAATTACCGCCGGTTGCATCCGGTGGTGCGATCCGACCTGCGGGCGACCCTGGACACCCAGTGGCATGCGCGGTTGGCGGGACCTTGGACGTGCCTGGTGGTGGTGGTCATTGCGGTGCCGTTCAGCGTCGCGCCCGGTCGCCGGAACCTCTTCTACGGCGTGGCCGGGAGCATCGGGATCGCCTTCGTGTTTTTCGTGCTCCAGAAGCTGGGCTTTGCCCTGGGCCAGAGCGGGCGGGTGCCGGGTTGGGCGGGTGCCTGGCTGCCGAACGCCTTCTTCGCGACATTGGGAATCGTGCTGACGAATCGAGTGCCATGAACGGCCGAACGGACGAGATCACGGAGTTGCGGGAGCGGTTGAACCGGGCGGAGACGCTCGCCCGCGTGAGTCGGGTGATCCATGCGACGCTGGAACCGCGGGATGCGCTGCAGGCGATCCTCGGCGAGGCGGTGAGGCTCATGCGGGCATCGTCCGGATCGATCTGTCTGGTCAACCCGACCTCGGGATTCCTCGAGATCGAGGCGTCGGAAGGGTTGCCGATGGAGGCCCGCGCCCTGCGGTTGAAGGTGGGGGAGGGAATCACCGGATGGGTCGCGCGGTATGGGCGGCCGGCACGGGTGGGCGATGTTCTGGCAGACCGGCGGTACATCCATCTCAAGGGTGGGGTGGCTTCGGAGATGGCGATTCCTCTCCGGGTCGCGGGGGAGGTGCGAGGGGTTCTGAACGTGGATTCCGACCGGAGGGATGCCTTCTCGGTCCGCGACCAGGAGTTGCTCGAGGAGTTGGCGGCGCTGGCAGCCCAGGCGATCCAGAATTCGTGGGTGTTCGAATCGGCGCGGCAGCGTGCTCGCTTGCTGGAGTCTCTTGTACGGGTGAGCCAACGCATCAATTCCACGGTCAGCCTGGACGAGGCGTTGCAGGTGGTGACGCGCGAGGCTCAGGCCCTGATCGGCGCCAAGATGTGTTCGCTGATGATGGTGGATGAATCCGGGGAATGGCTGGACCTCCGGGCGTGTCATGGGGGCGGGGAACGGTACCGCACGAAGCCGCGGTTGCCCGTCGCCGACAGCCTCCTCGGCATCGTCGTGCGCCGTCGCAAGCCGATGCAG
>JBIKWS010000807.1:0-2541 GCA_044356195.1 Cyanophyceae cyanobacterium | reverse complement strand
CGCCCCCGCCCAGCGTCGAGACCGGCCCCTCCGCACTGGCCCCGTCCGCGGATTTCGTCTGGATCCCCGGCTGCTGGATCTGGTTCCAGGCGCGCTACGCCTGGCAGCCCGGGTTCTGGTCGCTGGGCAGACCGGACTGGGACTGGATCGCGGCCCACAACATCTGGACTCCGCGGGGCCATGTGTTCGTCACCGGATATTGGGATCGCCCCGTGGAACATCGTGGACTCCTCTTTGCCCCGGTCCATTTCGATCCGCTTCTGGTGGGCGCCGGACATTACCGATACGCACCGTGGGTGGCGGTGGACCTGAACCTCTTTGGCGAACACCTGTTCCTGAGGCCGAGCTTCCAGCACTACTATTTCGGCGACTACTACGCGGCCAGCTACACGGCCGGCGGGTTCCTTTCGTCCTCTGCGTTCACACGCGGTCGCTTCGGCCACGACCCCATCCACGCGCACCAGGTCTGGGAACACCGGCGGGATCCGGGCTGGCATCAGCGTTCCGATGCCGCCTTCCGTGACCGGCAGGACCATCCGTTCCATCGCCCCGCGCGTGCGTGGACGCCCGCCGAAGACACGCGGGAGGAACCCGTTCCCAACCGTGGCGCGTCCGGGCCACTCGCGAGGCCGTACAACCAACTCCGGCAACGCGACCAATCCCCTTCCCGGTACCAGACGGTCACGAGTCCGGAACGTACGCTCCTGAAAACCCGGACCGAGGACGTGGAACGATCCCGTGAACGGCGACGCGTCCGTGAGACCGCACCCCCGAAGGCCTCCGGAACCGCGCCGGCCAACCCCGGTCCAGACCGTGTGCGCAGCCTTCGTTCTCCCATCCGATCGCTGCCCAACCGGCAATTGCCGGGGGCACTCACCCCGCCGAAAGCCCATCGCAGTCCGAGACCGGGGAGCGATCCGATACCGCCCGGCGGATTGAAGGAGGACCGGTGACACCCGTGGTTCGGAAGCGGCTTGGGTACGCCGCGCTGGCGGTGGCGTTGCTCGGTGTTGCCGCGCTCGGATGGAACTTCCTGCGACCGCGCGGTCCGGGTGTCGGCATCGTCAGCGGAAATGGCCGGATCGAGGCCACCGAGATCGACATCGCCACCAAGCTGCCCGGCCGCCTCGGCAAGCTGCTCGTCCGGGAAGGTGATTTCGTGGACGTCGGTCAGCCGCTGGCCGAGATGCAGACCGATGTGCTCGGTGCCCAGCGCGACGAAGCGCGCGCCTTGGCGCGTCATGCCACGAACACCGTCACCAGCGCCCTCGCCCAGGTCTCCGCGCGGCAAGGCCAGAAAGCGGTCGCACAGGCCGCCATCCAGCAACGGTCCAGCGAACTCGATGCCGTGAAACGTCGTCTCGTCCGCACCGAACAGCTCCACACCGAAGGTGCTGCGCCCGCCCAGGAATTGGATGATGCACGCGCCGTTGTGCGGAACGCGGAAGCGGCGTTGGCCGGGGCGCAGGCTTCCCTCACGGCCGCGCAGGCATCCATCGAGGCCGCGCGCGCGGAAGCCATGGGCGCGGCCTCCAGCGTCACCGCCACCCTTGCCACCGTTTCGCGGATCGAGGCGGACATCGAGGACAGCCACCTCAAGTCCCCACGCTCCGGACGCGTCCAGTACCTCGTGGCCCAGGCCGGCGAAGTCCTCGCAGCCGGAGGCAAGGTGCTGAACCTCGTCGATCTCAGCGATGTCTACCTCACGTTCTTCCTCCCCGAAGCCGCCGCGGGCCGCGTTGCCATCGGCGCGGAAGTGCACCTCGTCCTCGACGCCCTGCCGCAGTATGTGATTCCCGCCCGCGTCTCCTTCGTTGCCAGCACCGCCCAGTTCACACCCAAGACGGTCGAGACCGCGAGCGAACGCCAGAAGCTGATGTTCCGCGTCCGCGCCCAGATTGACCGCACCCTCCTCCAGAAGCATCTGGCCGTGGTGAAGACCGGCTTGCCCGGCGTCGCGTGGCTGCGCCTCGACCCGGCAACGCCATGGCCCGACAACCTCGTCCTCCGCGTTCCCGAATGACCGCCCCCGCCGTCGCTCCCTGCGCGCGACTGAAGGACGTCGGCCTCCACTACGGGAAGACCGTCGCGCTCGACGCCCTCTCCGTGGATCTGCCCGCCGGCCAGAGGGTGGGCGTGCTCGGTCCGGATGGCGTCGGCAAATCCAGCCTGCTCTCACTCATCGCCGGGGCGCGGAAGATCCAATCCGGAACCGTGCACGTCCTCGGCGGTGACATGGCCGATGCCCGGCACCGGGAACGGGTCTGCCCGCACATCGCCTACATGCCCCAGGGCCTGGGACGGAACCTCTACCCCGCCCTGTCGGTCGAGGAGAACCTCCAGTTCTTCGGCCGCCTGTTCGGCCATGGTTCCGTCGAGCGCCGACGGCGCATCGATGTCCTGACGTCTGCCACCGGACTCTCCCGGTTCCGCGAACGCCCCGCGGGAAAGCTGTCCGGGGGCATGAAACAGAAGCTCGCCCTCTGCTGCGCGCTCATCCACGACCCCGACCTGCTCATCCTCGACGAACCCACGACCGGC
>JBIKWS010000806.1:0-2542 GCA_044356195.1 Cyanophyceae cyanobacterium | reverse complement strand
ATCGTCATCGAGTCAGCCATCGGGGATCCGGTTCACGGGTGCCCACGCTCCCGATTTCCTGTCGCTCTCAGCGGCTCTGCCCCTCTGCGCGAGATTTCTGCTGCATGAATGCCGGTAATCCGGCTCGTTTTCCCGGGCGCTGGCGGGCGATGGAGGGGCGAACGCCGGCTGGCGTTCGTGCGGGAATGCGTTCTGTCGCCCCTCCCGGGGCTGGGTGTTCATGGGGGGAACGCAACCCAGCGCTCACGCGCTGGGCTATCATCTGTCGGCCCTCCGGGCCTGGGGCCGCGGATTGGAATGCCGTTCCGGCGCAGCGAGGAAGGTCAAGGAGCCCGGGCGGGTGACATTGTCGCACGCGTCGGGATCGGGATCGGGATCTGCATCGGAATCGAAAACGAAGGGAAGTCTTGGGATCGATCCTGATCCCGAAGCGGACAGTCTCGACGCTGCTTTGTTCGGGATGGTCGTCGCCGGGTGAGGGCAGGCGGTGGGCTTCAATCTTGAAACCTGAACACTTCAAACTCCCACCCATCGCCTCGTGACCTCGTCGACTACGCTCGTAGCCAATACGACGTCAGGAGGCTGTGGCTGGCTGGCTCCAAGCCTGAAGCTTCAAACTTCAGGCTCTGGCCCGCCGGGTGAGGGCACCCGGCATTCAATCTGGAATCTTCAAACTCCCCACTCCCTCCCCTTCACCATGCGCGCTCGATGGAGCGGCGCTTCCAGAGGAACTCGAACATGTTGCCTTCGTGCGGCTGGTCCCACGAGATCTTCATCGTCGACACCGGGCCGATGTTGAGGCGGTCGATTTCGCCGAAGGCCTCGATCTCGCGGATGAACGCGGGATCCTTCGTGATCGCCGAGCAGGCGAGCGTGTACCCGATCTTGTGCAGCATTTCCGACTGCGGGCACGTCACGACGCTGGCGTACGGACACAGGAACTCGCGGTTGGCCAGCGGATGCGAGAAGTCATCGCATCGGACAATCGTCGGACGCATGTACGTGCCGCCTTCAAAGACCACCTTGCGCGGGCCGCCCCGGTAACGCGCGGTTACGTCCTCGGCCCCGGCTGTCTTGAGACCTTCCTCGATCTGCGCGTCGATGAAGTCGGCCATCTTGGGATTGGCGAATCCGGAGAGCCGTGCGGCTTCGTCGTCGGGCCGCGTGGGCTGGATGGGACCCAGCTTCTGGGCGAGCGCATCAGCGATCTCCGCGGCATTGCGCGGAACGACGATGGCCGAGGCGTTGATGCAGGAGCGTCCGCCGTTGTCCGAGATCGCACCGGCGATGACGTCGATGAAATCGGGCCACTGGTCGATGCAGTCCTCGCCGATGATGAACTTGGACCAACCGGGGCCGTGGATCTGGATGGCCGGATTGGAGGCGTACTGCGCGGTGGTGGACTTGTCGCCGAAGATCAGCGCACGGCCGCAGGTGTTCAGGATGGTGGCGGCACCGTCGTGGTCGGTGGCGTAGAACCCGAAGGCTTCCGACGGGACCCCGGCCGCAATGAAGGACTGGATGAGGCGGTAGGGCGTCCAGGGTTCCTCCCGGCCGGGCTTGATGACGACGGGCGTCTTGAGCGCGACCGCCGGGAGCCACAGGGAGTTCACGGCCGGCGAATTGCTCGGCATGACCAGTCCCAGGGCGACCGACGCCGGACAGAAGGCGAGTTTGGTGCCGAATTGTTCGCCGAAACCATGGTCGATGACGGAGAAATCCAGGCCGCGCGAAAGGCCATTGAGGATCTCCTGCAGGTGCGTCAGCGCGTAGTGCAGCTTGGCCATGTTGCGCCGGACCATCACGTGCGGCAGGCCGCTGGTGACGCTGAGGGTCTCGATGTATTGCTGGGCCGATTGCGTGTGTCCGCGGTCGCCGAGGGGCAGGGTGCCGTTCAGGAAGAATTCGCCGGCCTTGGCCGACAGTTCCATGAGTTCGGCCACGGTGAATCGGGCCAGCGCGGCGCGGGAGGCACCGATCTTGGCGAGGTCACGCCGGACGATGCCGCCATTGACGGTGGAGACGAGGGCTTTGACTTCGCCGGTGCGGTGATCCTTGACCTCGATCTTCTCGAGGGATTCGTAGGTGCGACCGAGGCGGAGGGCTGGGATATGGGGAATGGCGTCAGACATGGTGTCGCGCAAATGGCGACCCCAAATTGATACGCCTGCGTACGAATGCCAACTGAAAGTTCGAGCTGTGGGGGCAGGCCGCGAAGATACGAATTGTCTCCCGCGAAGCCGCGAAGGGGAACAGCCGCAAAAATCGAAAGAAGGCGCAAAAGGGGATGCGGACGGGGTGCCATGCGGGCGGGGTGCCGGTGCTCCCGATCCTTGCGTTCTTCTGTGGCTCTTGCGGCAAGAACGGTTTGCGTCCCGTTGGGGTGCAGGGCGGGGACCTGATCTGGGGATCTGGGGGGAGGGCTTTTCGCTCTCCTTTCGTTTCCGCAGTCCACCTCCCCTTGGCGGCTTTGAGGCTTCGTGGCTTCTTCCTTCTGGCCTTTTGCGGGCAGACAACGAAGGCGAAGCCGCGAAGGGGAACA
>JBIKWS010000804.1:0-2543 GCA_044356195.1 Cyanophyceae cyanobacterium | reverse complement strand
GCTTCTGGATTTCTAGGAGTTCGGGGCCGTTGACCACGGGTTGCAGGTCGGGGAGGTCGTTGCCGGTGGTGCTGCGCACGACCTGTTCCTCCTCGGCGCGCGTGGGGTAACCGGTGTTGATGCAGAACATGAAGCGGTCGGCCTGCGCTTCGGGGAGGACGTAGGTGCCCTCCTGTTCGATCGGGTTCTGGGTGGCGAAGACGTGGAACGGACGCGGGAGCGGGTAGGTCTTGGTGCCGACGGTGACCTGCCGTTCCTGCATCGTCTCGAGCATGGCCGCCTGCGTCTTGGGCGGCGTGCGGTTGATTTCGTCGGCGAGGACGAGGTTCGCGAAGACGGGGCCGGGGATGAAGACGGACTTGCGGCGGCCGGTTTCGTGGTCTTCCTCCAGGACATCCGTGCCCGTGATGTCGCTGGGCATGAGGTCGGGCGTGAACTGGATCCGGGAGAAGCCGAGGTCGACGGCGCGGCCGAGGGATCGGATGAGGAGGGTCTTGGCGAGGCCCGGGACGCCGGTGATGAGCGTGTGTCCGCCGGCGAAGAGCGTGAGGAGGACGTTCTCGATGACCTCGCGCTGGCCGATGATGGCGCGGCCAAGTTGGTCGACCATGGCCTGGCGTTGGGCGGTGAGGCGCTGGATGGCCTCGACCGGCACGGCGGGATCGGTTCCGGCTGCGGGACGGGACGGCAGGGCGGGAGGAGTGCTCATGCGAGAAACAAAGGCTGGGGGGCTTCGGCGAGAAATTCGACCTTGGAATCGTGGAGTGGAATGAAAAACCCGTGTGGACCTGCAGATCCCCGTGGGACGCAGGTTGAGACTCGCGGCAGAGGAGAAAGTTCCAAGATTTCGAAGGAGTGCCCAGATTCCAGATGCCAGACGCCAGTTCTGAAGGCCGGGTGCCCTCACCCGGCGGAGGTGGGGCGTTTTGTGCCTGAAGATCCAAGTTTGAAGACAGCGCCGCGTGAGGGCACGTGGCCTTCAGGGGAGAGTTCCCAGATGCCAGTCGCCAGTTTCCAGTGGCTGCGGATGGAATGAAGACTCTTCGGCGCACCGTGCTCGTGCCCCGAAGGGGCGGCCGGTGAAAGCCCGGGGTGGAACCCTGGGGACCACGCCACACAACGTCCTCCGTGCCCTGAAAGGGCACACGGTACAGGGTGGGTGGGGTCCCCGTTCGCCCCGTTGGGGCGAGGTGTCATCGGGTGGGGGAACCCGGGGTTCCGCTCCGCTTCACCCTGGGCTATCGCCGTGCGCCGCGTTGCGGCGCGGGCGGGCGCGGGATGCCTGTCCGGGTGGTCACAACGCGCAGATCGATCAGTTCTGGAAACTGGAACCTGGCGACTGGGAACTTCCTTTGGACCGGCGGCGTACGGCGAGGATTCCGAGGGTCGAAAGGGCACCCAGCGCGGCCGCCGTGGCCGTGGACGCTTCGGGAACGACGTTCCAACCAATGTAGCCGAGGGCACGGATGTCGGCCTGGGTGATCGGCGCGATGACTCCCGAGCTGAGGGTGGGATCCATCAGGCCAATGTAACTTCCGGTGAGGACGTTGTCCTTCCAGTGGCTGGCCTGACGGCCGTCGCCGACGGCCACGCCGGTCGAGAAATTGTAGTCGGCGAAGAAGTCCGACCAGACGCTGGCGTCCTGCGGCAGGAGGCTGCGCGGGGTGAGGGTGAAATCCGCGAGGCTGGTGGGTTGGTCGAGATTCCGGAACCGGAAGAGATCGAGGGTGAACGGGGCGATGGCTGCGGTCTGGCCATTGCCGACGAGCGCGTCGACCTGGTCGACGGTAGAGAGGAAGCCGAGGGCATGGCCGATCTCGTGGGCGGCGACGGATTCGAAGTCGACCGTGCCGGAAGTGACCCCATCGCTGTTGTCGTAGTCGAAGGTGAAGTTCGAGTTGAACTCGATGGTGGCGTCGGTTGCACCGAAGAGGGTGTCGAGGGCAGTGGCATTGTAACCGAGGGCCTTGAAGTTGGCCTTGGAGCCGAGGATGACGGGTTGGCCACCGGAGGTGAAAAAGGAGAACCCGGAGGGGAGGTAGGCGCTGAACTGGGCGGCGGTGGGGAGGAAGGCGAGGGCGGGTTCGGTGGGGCCGGCATCCGCGATCATCAACCCCCGGACATTGTTGAAGGAGTCGAACAGTTCAACGGACGACGCCTGACCGAGGACGCCGGCGTTGGCGATCGAAATGAGGTTGGCGCTGATGGTGACGGTGACGGGGTCCGAGAAGAGGGCTTCCCACTGGACGGCAGCACGGTTGAAGGCGGCGAGGGCCTGGGGATTGGAGGAGAGCGCGCTGCCGGGATTGATGACGATGTCCAACGCGAACGCCGGAGTTGCCGTCAGGGCGGAAGCGATGGCGGCACACCAAAGGAGACGTGGGAACCTGCCCGGGGGAAGCATGGGGGGAAGTTCGAAGATTTCAGCTTCAAGTTTCAAGCCGGGAGGTGACATGGCAGTTCCCAGATTCCAGTTCCCAGATGACAGATGCCGGACAGGTCTTTCCAACGCCAACGGCGTTGCGGCCTATAGCCCAGGGTTG
>JBIKWS010000803.1:0-2545 GCA_044356195.1 Cyanophyceae cyanobacterium | reverse complement strand
CGGTGTGGATGCCTTCGCGGTGCACGTGGAAGGCACCCTGCATGGCGTGCTTGGATACCATCCGTCCGGCAATCTGGTGACGCTGGCGGATTGCCAGGCGGCGAACGGGCCGCTGGATCCGCCCTTCGATTCCCGGCTCAAGATGCCGAGCCAGTTCAAGCTGAAGGGGCCGAAGGCCGAGAAGTACAACGTGACGCCGGTCTCGGACGCGTACCTGAGCAACTGGGATTTCCGGGCGCAGAACCCGCGTGGGGCCGGGTTCATGAACTTCGCAGCGAAGCTGGACGTGCCGTTCTTCGAGGATCTGAAGGTCCACGCGCACACCAGCGCGAATCGTGAGCAGACCAACGCGCCGCTCTACATGATGGGCGGTTGGCCGAACAAGGGCTATCAGGTCGCCGGCAAGGACTTCTTCAACGACAAGACCTTCGACACCGACAACAAGGGCTTCCCGAACGACGTGAACCTCGTCGAGTACGAGGAAGGGAAGGAATCGCTGGGCGACAAGTACCACGTCCGCGCGGTGCGCAATTGGCTGGATTTCATCGAGCTGGACACGCCCTTGAACTGGTCCTCCTCCGGCCGGGCCTTCACCGGTTACGAGCAGGTCGAGACCGAGCTCCTCGTGATCTCGGCGCACTACGAGGCGAAGTACCTGAGCGCGATCAACGCCGAGCTGGCCTTCGGCATCCAGTACGAGGGCATGCCCCAGATCAACCTTGCGAACCTCGCCTTCGACCAGTTGGGCGGGTTGCAGGATGCCTTCCAGGACGTGGTTCAGGCCGAGGTGATCGACAAGGGCTTTGACGCGCTGAACTCGCTCCTCGCCGCCGGCATCCAGGAGGTGATGGACCCCGTGCTCGAGGCCCTGCTGGAGCAACCCATCGATGCGATCTTCGCGGAGCTTTCGAGCAAGTATGACCCCGTCCAGAAGAAGTTCACCGTCCCGCTGGCCGACGTGCAGAACATCGTCCGCAAGTACTGCGGCATCGTGGCGGGCGCACCGACAAGCTTCCGGAATGTCCTGGAGACCGGCCTGATCGGTGACCTCACGAATCCCGACGGATTGGTGAGCCAGATCGACGGGCGCCTCGCCGATGCGGAGGGTGCGCTCCAACAGATCGAAAACCTCCTGGAGGAAGCCGGAAACGGCGAACGCCAGCTGGTGACGCAGTTGCTGAAGCAGCTCGTCCAGACGCTGGTCTCGCAGGCCACGGATTCGCCTGTCGCCCAGTCCCTGGCCGGCATGGCAGCGGACATCGCCGGCGGCGCGATCGATCCGTACCTGAACGAGTTCCTCATGGATGCGGACCCGACCCTCGACGAGATCCAGTCGGTGATCGCCAGCATCCGGGGTGTGTTCAGCCAGGTGCGCGGTGCGCTGGGGAACGGGCAGGAGTTCCTGAATGAGCTCAAGACGAAGATGAACGATCTGGTGGCGGGCAACGAGGTGTTGAATGCCATGCAGAAGGCCTGCCAGGACGTCGAGAGTTACCTCGGCCAGTTCCAGCAGGGCATCGACAACCCGTTCACGCCGGCGAATGCGGATGCCTTCAAGGATTACCTGAGGCAACGCATCATGGACCGCTTCGGTGGCTCCGCGATCCCGGCGGCCATCACCTCCATCCTCAAGCAGCGGCTCTACGATCTGGAGTCGGCCGTGCACGAGGCCGTGGACTCGGTGTTCCAGCAGGTGAACACGATCATCCGCGATACGCTCGGCCAGGCCCTCTCCGAGGTCGACAACTCCATCAACGGATTGCTCGGGTCGGTCTCAAACACCATGGGTGCGGGTCGCATCAATGGCTACGCGCACATCGTCGGCGATTCCCTCAAGGAGCTGCGCCTCGACATCTACGCACAGTTCAAGGTGCCGACCGAAATGGAGTTCAACGCCTACGTGTTGATCCGCGAGCTCGATTCCGAGAGCGAGGAGAACGGCTGCATCGATCCCGGCGAAAAGCTGACCGAGGTCCGGATCGGTGCGAAGGACGTGGATCTGAGCTTCATCTCGACGGACCTGACCGCGTCGGTGGAGGCAAAGTTCAGCTTCAAGACGGTGACGGTTCCTGAACCAGCGATGGATATCGTGGGGGTTGGGGCTGGCATCGAACTGACGGGCGAATTGACCTTCGCCACCTTCAAGATCACGTACATGGGTGCGCAGATGGCCTTTGGTACGGACGACAATTACTTCAGCGCTGCCTGCTCGCTCGAATTCAACAGCTACAAGGCGAAGGGCGGAATCTACTTCGGCCGCACCTGCACACTGGATCCGTTCTTCTGGGATCCGGATGTGCAGGCGGTCATCGGGACGGGGCCGTTCACCGGGGTGTACGCGTACGGCGAGGTCTGGATCCCGGTCTCGGAAGCGCTGCTGGGCATTCCCGCGACCTGCCTGTTCGAGATCTCGGCAGGTGTCGGACTCGGCGCTGGTGTCTTTGTCGAAGGCCCGACCTTCGTGGGCAAGATGCTGCTGGGCTGTTACGGCTCGGTGCTGTGCCTGGCCTCGCTGGAGGGTGAACTCAAGCTCGTCGCTGTGAAG
>JBIKWS010000802.1:0-2548 GCA_044356195.1 Cyanophyceae cyanobacterium | reverse complement strand
GTCCGCGTCGAATCCCTCGGCGGCGGCAACATCACCGCCACGCTCGGCTCGTCCGGCCTGGCGCTCTCCGGCGTCCGGCTCGTCGTCGACGACATCCTCACCAACGGCTTGCCCGCGTTTTCGATCGACCGCTCAGGGAACTTCCGTCTGACCAACGGCCCCATCAATTCGCCCATCGGCCGGTTCGCCGCCAACAGCGTGCGATACGTCCTCCGGCGCACCAGCGGAGTTCTCGCCCTCGAAGACTTCACCGCCACCTGGAGTTCTCCCGCACTGAATTCCGGCCTCACCCTTTCCGGCGGGATCGACAGCCAGGGCATCGTCCTCCTCAACGCCACTTCCACCGCGTCCGGCCTCGGCGGACATCCGCTGGCGTCCTTCTCGGGCTCGCTCCGTCGCGGCAACCCCGCTTACGCCAACACCGTTCTCGCCGATGCTCCCCTCGGATACTGGCGCCTCGATGAAGCCACCGGAACCATCGCCGCGTCGACGGGCACGTCGGGAAGCGCGGGAACCTACGTCGGCGGCGTGACGCTTGGCGGGATCGGACCGTTCACGGGCACGACCGCGCCGCGGTTCAACGGATCGTCCGCGTACGTCAACGTGGCGAACTCCACCCCCTTCGACGCCATCAGTTCCGCCATCACCGTCGAAGCCTGGGTCCGCGTGAACGCCTTCGACCGCACCTGGAACACCATCGCTTCGAAAGGCGACTCCACCTGGCGCCTCCAGCGCAATGGCAACCTGAACACGCTCGGCTTTGACACCGACGGGCTCAACCCGCCCTACCTCGCCGGCAACCGTTCGGTGAATGACGGCCTCTGGCATCATGTCGTGGCCACCTACGACGGACGCGCCAAGGCCCTGTGGATCGACGGCGAACTCGACGCGTGGACTCCCGCCACCGGCAACATCCACATCAACCCCGCCTTCGCGGTCCGGATCGGCGAGAACGCCCAGTCCACCGGGCGTTTCTGGAACGGCTGGCTCGACGAGGTCGCGATCTACTCACGCGCCCTGAACCCCGCCGAGATCGTGGAGCACTTCGCTGCCGGCGGCGGGCTCGCACTCCAGGCGCAGCTGCGGATCAACCGACCGGGATTCTCCGGACTGTCGCTCGACGGTTCGCTTGCAGCCTCCGGCGCGGCCGCCTTCTCCGGAGCCGGAGCCACCGCCCAACTCGGTGGATTCGCCGTCAACGACGCCCGCTTCTGGCTCACCCGCTCGCCGGCCGGTGTCACAACCCTGTTCACCGAAGCAACGCTCGGTGTCCCGGGAATCCCCGCCGCACGCATGAACGGCATCATCGACAACGCCGGAGCGCTCGCCGTCGCCGGGTCTATCCCGTCGGGCAACATCGGAGGCATCGGATTGTCTTCGCTCGCCTTCAATCTCGGCGGCAACACGAGCTCCGGAAACCTCAGCGGCTCCGGCACGCTCAATGTGCCGATCCTCGGGAGCATCCCCTTCTCCGGATCCATCGGAACCTCCGGCCAGCTCGCGTGGGCCAATCCAGGGACGCCGTCGACAAGCGTGTTCGGCTACGCGGGCTCGAATTGGGATCTCCGTCTGCGACGCCAGCCCGGGGGATATTCCGAAGGGATCGCCGGCCTGCCGATCGTCCCCGCCGATCTCGGAGACCAACCCGCCGCGTACTGGCGTCTCGGTGAAGCCGCCGGAGCCACCACAGCGAACGATTCGAAGAAGATCGCATTCTTGAACACGCGCATCCCGGGTACCTATACAGGCGGGGTGACGCTGGGCCAGGCCGGCGCGCTGGCCGGCGACGCCAACACCGCCGCCCGCTTCGATGGCGTCAACGACCTAGTCACCATCGCCAGTGAGTCGTCCTTCGATTACGCCAGCGCGCTTTCCATCGAGGCCTGGATCCGCGTCCCCGCATGGACGCGTTCCCGGCAGGCGATCGTGACCAAGGGTGATTCGGCCTGGCGCCTGTCGCGCTTCGGCGACACCCGCCGTATTTCCTTCGACACCACCAGCGCCGCCGGAACCCATTCGCTGCCTTCCACCCGTAATCTCGACGACAACGCCTGGCACCATGTCGTCGCCACCTGGGATGGTTCCTTCAAGGCCCTCTACATCGACGGCATCCTCGAGGCCTACGCCCTCTATCGCGAAACCCTCTCCGCGAACGATTGGCCCGTGATGATCGGCGAGAACGCCCAGGCCACCGGCCGCCATTTCAACGGATGGATCGACGAAGTCGCCCTCTACGCCCGCGCCCTCACGCCGGGACAGGTCGCCAACCACTTCGTCGCCGGCGGCGGCTCCGCCATCGCCGCTGCCACCCGCATCCAGGTCGCCAACCTCACCGCTATCGATCTCTCCGGGACCCTGGATCCCACGGGCGGCATCGTGCTGGCCGCCAGCGGCCTTCCCCTCACGCTGCAGGGATTCTCCCTCGGCGGAACCACCGCCTTCTTCGCCAAGCTTCCCTCGGGCAACGCCTCGCTGAACCTCGACGGCAGCCTGGTCACCACGCCAATCACCCTCGACGTCGCCGGATACGTCCAGTCCACCGGCGGGT
>JBIKWS010000801.1:0-2549 GCA_044356195.1 Cyanophyceae cyanobacterium | reverse complement strand
CTGCGGGCCATGGCACGAAGCCTCGACCGGGCAAGCCTGGAGGCGATGTCGAACCGCGGGCTCGTCCGCCGCGCGGAGAAGGACTTGGAACGGGGGGTGGCGGTGGGAGTGGCGGTGTCGGAGGCGGACACGCTCACGCTGCACGTGGGCGAGTGGGAGGTTCGGATCGATGGGCAAGGGCTCGCGAAGGCGCGTTGCGGTTGTCCGGCATCCGGCATCTGCCAGCACGTCGTGATGGCCGCGTTGTTCCTCCAGCAGCAGTCCGTCGGGCCCTTGGAAACATCGCCGGAAATTGGCGGCGCGCCTGCTCCGGTGGTCGATCCGATCGAGGAGTGGATGACCCTGGATGCCGGAGCACTGACGCGATGGGCCGGTGCCTCCGCATTTCGACAGGGACTGGAGCTCGCGACCGAGGCCGAAGCCGAGGTCGAGGTCGGGGCGGTGATCCATGTGCGCTTCCGGACGCGCAACGTGGAGGTCCGGTTCGTCCCGGGTAGTGGGTTGGACGGGGCGATCACCTCGGGTTCGCGTTCGGGTGACGACCGTGCCCGCGTGGTGGCCGCAATCATCCAGTGGCAACGCTCGCGCGGAGTCGCGTGGGAGCTTCCTGTCACGGGCGGTGCCCTCGAGGCGCACGCCGGGGCACCGCGGACGCGAGGTGAGGTCGTGGAGGTTTGCCGCCGTCTGGCGCAGGAGATGGTGGTGCAGGGATTGGCCCGGCTCTCGGCGGGTGTGGACGCCCGGTTGGGGACGTTGGGAATGTCCGCGATGGCGGTCAACCTGCCCCGGCTGTCCCACCTCTTGCGCTCCATTGGAGACGAAGTCACTGCCTGCCAGAACCGTCAGGCCCGAAGCGATTCGTGGCGTCTGCTGGCTGCGCTCGCCGGGTTGGAAGCGTTGTGCGAAGCCCTTCGGCTCGGGGGCGAGTCGCCACGCGCGGACCTGGTTGGGGTTCACCGGGAGCGGTTCGACGAGGTCGGCACGATCGAGCTTTCCGGCGTCGCCGCCTGGCCGTGGGAGTCGGCATCCGGATACGCCGGGTTGACCGTGCTGTTCTGGGACGATTCCGCCAAGGCGTGGAACACCTGGAGCGAGGCACGGCCAAAGTCGGCCTCCGCCGGATTTGATGCCGTGGCCCGCTTTGCACACCCCGGACCGTGGGCGGGGGTGGATTCGCCGCGCGTTGCCGTGCGGTCACGGGTGCGGTTGATGCGGGCACGCCGGACCGGAGGCGGACGTTTGTCGGCGTCGTCACAGACGCGGGGCCTGGTCCTGGGCGTGTCGGAGCCGGCGTCGTGCGGGATGCCGGTCCGTGACGACTGGTCCGGGCTGGACCGTCTCTGGAGGGATTCGGTGGACGTTGGGTTGAAGATGGCCAACCCCCTGGACCGGATCGTCGCCCTTCGGATCGGGGCGGTGGGTGCGCGTGTGTACGACGAGGTGCGACAGGTGTTGGTCTGGGAATTGTCGGATCGCACCGGACACGGCCTGGTGTTGGAGGTTCCCTTCACGCCGCTTCAGGAGGGAGTCGTCCGATGCCTCGAAGGGCTGGATCCGGCGGTGGTGTCGGGAGGCGTCGTGATCGGGCGGTTGGAGAGGCACGGCGGGCGGCGGGTACTTTTCCCGTTCACGGTGCATCCGGTTTCCGGGACCGCCATCCACCTCGGCTTCGTGAAGGCGGGTCAGCCGACGGGCGCGCCCGGAACCGGCGAAGTCCCGAACCAAGAACCAGACTTCGCGGAAGGCCCGGAGCCGGAGGACGCGTCCAGCGGGGGTTCGGCTGTCCCCGCGTGTCCTCCGGAGTTGGCGCGATGGTTGGATCGGGTGGACGAAGTCCTGATCGCTGTGGCGGAAGGGGGCGTCGGAAGCGGTGGACGGCGAGCCATGACCGCGTTGCCGGGCCTTGCTGGGGAACTTCGGCGGGTTGGCCTGAATGGGTTGGCGACAGGCCTTTCCCGCCTTTCCGCAGGCGCTGACCCCGGGACCGCGTTGTTGCGTGCGGTGTACATCAGCAGCCTGCTGCGGGGCCTGGGGACAATGGAGTGAGCCTGAAAACGGCATTTGAGAACCGCGATCCGCCGTTCCGCGCCGACACTTGGCACCTCAACAGATCCCGCGTTGTGAATCCTCCCCATCCCCTGTTGCTCTCTCACGGATTCCGGATGCGGAAGAACGCAGCTGGAGCCTCCAGCGGCACGAGGTACGGACTCGTGGCGTTGGTGATGTGATTCCACGGGCCGCCGAACTGGATGGATTGTTCGAGTCGGGCGCCGGGGGCGTCCCAGGTCAATCTGAGGGTCGCCTGGCCTTCGAGGACCAGGGAGGCGGCGGCGAGCGCCAGTCCGGACCCATCCCCGCCGAGACGGACAGCCTGGCTTGCCAGTTCCGCGCAGGGAGTGCGGACGAGGCATCGATAGTTGCCGGCGTCGGAAGCCAGCGATGGATCCACGGAGAGGATCGCGGTCTTCGTGCCGGTGTACACCCCGCCTTCGGTGAGCGGGACCTGGTCGCGTTGCCACTCGTAGGTGATCGGTCCTGCACCGGCGGCG
>JBIKWS010000800.1:0-2551 GCA_044356195.1 Cyanophyceae cyanobacterium | reverse complement strand
CGTTGTCGAGCATGAGCCCGACGATCGTGTTGAAGGACGGCAAGCCGGTGCTTTCGGTGGGCGCGGCGGGTGGACCGACCATCATCAGCCAGACGTTGCTGGCGATCATCCGGGTGGTGGATTTCGGGCGGAGCCCGACGGAGGCCGTGGCGGGAAAGCGCTTCCATCATCAGTGGCGACCGGACGTGGTGCGTCTGGAGCGTTCGTGGGGGGAGGCGATGGCGGCAGCGTTGCGGTCGCGCGGACACACGGTCGATTGGGTGGGGGCGTTGGGAGCCACCCAGGCGGTGGGACGTCGGGATGCAGGCGGGTTCGAGGCGGTTTCGGATCCGCGGGTGGAAGGGCTGGGGGCAACGCGGTAACCGGAAAGGAACACACAACATGTCAGCGACACTCAAATCCCTGCGGGCCCTGGCGGACCCCACGCGGCTGCGCATCCTCGCGTTGCTGGAGAAGGACGAACTCTCGGTGAACGAATTGCAGGAGGTGACGCGGCTGGGGCAGTCGCGGATCTCGACGCACCTGGGTTTGCTGGCGGAGACGGGACTGCTGGCATCACGACGCGATGGGCGTCGGACGTTCTACCGGTTGAATCCGGATGCGGACGCGCACGCGCGGGAGTTCCTGTTGCTGGCCTTGCGCGGCGCGCATGAGTTGCCGGAGCAGGCGGCGGACACGGTGAACCTGAAGCGGGTTCTGGCCCGACGCGAGGAGCAGGCGCAGGTGTCGTTCAACCAGGTGGCGGGTCGGTTCGACCGGAGCTATGGACCGGGACGTTCGTGGCAGGCGTTCGGGCATTTGCTGCTGCGGATGTTGCCGCCGGTGGATGTCGCGGATCTGGGTTCGGGGGAGGGGTTGATCTCGGAGTTGCTGGCGTTGCGTTGCCGCACGGTGATCGCCGTGGACAACAGCGAGAAGATGGTGGAGTTCGGCGCGCGGAAGGCTCGGAAGAACGGATTGAAGAACCTGGAGTTCCGGTTGGGCGACATCGTGGATCCGCCGATCGAACCGGGGAGCGTGGACCTGGTGGTGTTGAGTCAGGCGTTGCACCACGCGGCGGATCCGGAAAAGGCGTTGGTGTCGGCGCACCGCATCCTGAGGCCGGGCGGGCAGGTGTTGATCCTCGATCTGGTGAGCCACCGGTTCGCGCAGGCGCGGGAGCTGTACGGGGACGCGTGGTTGGGTTTCGCCGAGGCGGACCTGCATCGATGGCTCGAAGCGGCCGGTTTCGGAGCCATCGAGATCAGCGTGGTGGCTCGCGAGGAACAGCCACCGCAGTTCGAGACGTTGCTGGCCTGCGGGACGAAAGGGTGATGGGGGGAGTTCCAAGTTTTCAGTTTCAAGTTTTGGAAACTGGGTCATCCATCCACAGCCTCCTCACGTCGTCTGCTACGCCTCGATCGTCGCAGAATCTTGAAACTGAAATCTTCGAACTTCGCCGACTATCTCAGCCGTATCCATGCGGTTGGATGTTGCATAATGACTCGCGCAGAGACGCGGAGACGCAGAGGAAGTGGGTCTTTCAATCATCGTCATCGAGTCACCATACGGTGATCCCGTTCACGGTTGCCCAAGCTTCAGATTTCCTCTCGCTCTCTGCGTCTCTGCCCCTCTGCGCGAGATTTTTGCTGCCTGGATACGGCTCAGGAGGTGGGCCGGTCGGGGTCGATGTCGCCGGGCATTTCGTCCATGCCGGAGAAGTCGGCCGCGTTGAGGGGGCGGGAGAGGCGGTGTTCCTCATTGAACCATCGGCCGAGGTCGACGAGGCGGCAGCGTTCGGAGCAGAAGGGGCCCCAGCGGGCGGCGAACCAGGTGCCGTGCTGTCCGCACTGAGGGCAGCGGACGACGAGGGAGGAGGAAGGATCCATGGGTCAGAGGCCGTATTTTTCGAGGCGGCGGTAGAAGGCGGAGCGGCTGAGACCGAGCGCTTCGGCGGCGCGCATCGCGTTTCCACCGCAGCGGGAGAGGGTCTGGCGGATGAGGAACTTTTCGACTTCATCGAGGCTCATGTCCTCGAGGCGCGGGGCGGCATCGCGTGCGGTGATGAGGCCGAGGTCGGCGGCGCGGATCTGGCTGCCGGGGGCGAGGAGGATGCCTCGTTCGAGTGCGTGGCTGAGTTCGCGGACGTTTCCGGGCCAGGCGTGTGCGTGCAGGGCGGCCAGCGCGGCGGGCTCCAGACCCACGATGTCCTTGCGGTAGCGCGAGCGGATGTGCTCCAGGAAGAAGTGGGCGAGGGGTTCGATGTCCTCGCGGCGCTCGCGGAGCGGCGGCAGGTGGATCTCGATGGTGTTGAGACGGAAGAGCAGGTCCTGACGGAAGCGTCCGGCGGCAACCTCCGCACGGAGGTCGGCATTGGTGGCGGCGATGAGACGGACGTCGGCCTGGAGGGTGCGGGAGGATCCCACGCGTTCGAAGGAGCGGGTTTCCAGGACGCGAAGCAGCTTGGCTTGCTGGGGCAGGGGGACGTTCGCGATTTCGTCGAGGAAGAGGGTGCCGCCGTCGGCCATCTCGAAGCGGCCCACGCGATCGGACTTGGCGTCGGTGAAGGCCA
>JBIKWS010000099.1:0-9199 GCA_044356195.1 Cyanophyceae cyanobacterium | reverse complement strand
GGCTTCGTCGATTTCGTATTCGCGGTTCGCGCGCACGCCCTTCACCACGTTGCGCTTGCCGCTGCGCCAGCGCACCTCCAGCTCCATCCCCTCCGTCACCGCACCCGATGCGAACACGCGCACCGCGTCATCGGACGACAGATAGCGTCCGCCGCCCATCATCTCCTGCGATTGTTCCCGCACGGCACCGCCACGCAGCGTGATGCGCGCGCCGAGGCCGCGGGTGTTCTTCCCGGTGCCTTTCAGCCGGACAGCCACGCGTCCGGCGGCGGCCTGGTTGCGGTACACGCCGGCGACACCGTTCAATTCGTTCACGACCAGGTCGAGATCGCCGTCGCCGTCGAGGTCGCCGGCAGCCATGCCATGGCACACGCCCTCCTCGCCGAATCCCCACGCGCGTCCCACCTCCTCGAAGCGCTCGCCGCCCACGTTGCGGAACAGTTGGCGGGGTTGCGGGTGCGGATCGTATTGGAGGGCCTTGCGGGCGATGGCTTCACCGCGATACGGACCACCGGCATCGATGCGGGCATTCGCATCGAGATCCTGGGTATCGAAGATGTTTCCCGCGGTGGTCAGCAGGTCCTCGTAACCGTCGAGGTCCACGTCGAGGAAGGCACACGCCCAGGTCCATCCCGAGGCCTGCACGCCGAAGGCGTAAGCGGTCTCGGCAAACGTTCCATCCGGGCGACCGAGATGCAGGGTGTTGCGCCCGCTCTGGGGGCGGTTGAAGGCCCGTTCGAAATCACCGGGTGCCAGGACAACCGCAGCGCTCCGACGGATCCGTTGGGAATGGGTGCGGTCCATCATGTCGGCGGCGAACAGGTCATCGTGGCCGTCGCGGTTGATGTCCGCGAAATCGACGCACATGGAGAAGGTTGGCGTGCAGCGCAAGGCGGTGGCTGCGATGGCCCGGAAGCGGCCCTTGCCGTCATTCACCCAGAGACGATCGACGCTATGAAAGTCGTTGCAGACATAGAGGTCTGGGGCTCCATCGCGGTTGAAATCCCGGAACTGGACCGCGAGGCCCCAGTCGCGCGGAGGCTGCTGGAGCGGCGTTCCGTCCTCATTCAGGAATGTCCCGCCATTCCATGGAACCGGCGTGAACTGGGCATTCCCATCGTTGAGGTAGAGGAAATCCGGCTCCCCGTGTTCGAGCACGGTGCCGGTGGGCGTATATTCCAGGGAATCGCGATCCTCAGGACGGATCATCCGCCGGCCATTGACGTTCATCACCGAGAAGCCGGTGCTGCGGATGGTGCGGGTGCGATAATTCGTGACGTAGACATCGAGGTCGCCGTCGCCGTCGACATCAGCGAGGGCCATCGACGTGGCGCCAAAGCGGGAGATCAGCCCGGAATCCGGATGCCCGGTAAAGCGGCCGCGCCCATCATTCACATAGAGTCGCGTCCCGCCCCCGTGACAGGTGACGAGGAGATCCAGATCTCCATCACCGTCCATGTCCGCCAAAGCCGCACCGACGGTATAGATGCCCGTGAGGTCAACGCCACAGCCGGCGGTGACATCCTCGAATTTCCAGTCGCCCAGGTTCCGATACAAACGGGCGTGTGTCTGAACACCACAGAGGAAGACATCGCAACGGCCGTCGCCGTCGACATCCCCCAGGGCGACGCCGGAGCCGTTCATGCGGATCTGGTTGGCGGCGGCGAACTCGCGGGTGAGGACGTTCGTGAAATGGATGTTGGAAGTGACAGATGCGACGCGCTGGAAGCCAGGAATGCCGCTGCCCGCAACGATCAGAGTGCGGGGTTCCTGGGCAGCAAGCGCGGAAGCGGCCAGCACCGTCCCAATGCACACCGCTGCGTGCAGGATCGAGAAGGAAGAATGGAGGGTGCCGTGCATCGGGGAGACGCAGGGAGCTTCAAGATTCAGGTTTGAAGTTTCAAGCAAGGGGGCACGCAAGTCCCCAGTTGCCAGATGCCAGTTCCCAGTCTCCTACGATCAGGAGTGCAGCAGTCGACGTCAGGAGGCTGTGGTCGGATCACTCTGGCAACTGGGAACTGGCAACTGGGAACTCTTCGGGACCTGCCTCCTCACGTCAGCTACACCAATAAAAAAGGAGGCCGGGCGTGAGCCCGGCCTCCCTGTGATTGGAACCGCTACCGCTTACTGGCGGGTGCGGAAGAATCCGGCGGCGTTGGCCGGGTTCACCGTGTACGGGCTCGTGGCGCCGCTGACGTCGGTGTAGGTACCGTTGAACGTCGGGGACGTCTGGAGGGTGCCCTCGAACACGATGCGGCCCTGGGCATCAAACGCGATGGTCGGATTGACCTGCGGAACGAGCAGGCCGCTGGGGGCGACGAGCTGGAGGGCGTTGACCGGAGCGCGCGGGGTGCCGCTCTGGCCGAGGCCGTTCTGGGTGGTGGCCTCGATGATGATGCTCGAAGCGCTCAGGCCCTTGAACACGACGTACGTGCCGTAGGACGGGGTGAGAGCCGTCGGATTGGCGAGCATGACGTGGTTCGTCGGATTGGCGTTGGCCAAGATGACCTGGTAGCCGCTGAGTTCGGCGCCATTGGCATCGGTCACGCGGAAGGCGCCACCACGGTCAGCGACGCCGCCGACGGAGTAGATGACGACGTCATACTTGCCACTGGTCAGCTGGGAAGGAATGCCGCTGACAGTGATGGTGGTGGTGGTCGCGTTGCCGGTATCAAGGAAGCCGGTCAACAGCGAGCGATCGGAGCCGATGAAGGCGTTGTTTTCCTCGCCGACACCCGTGGAGGCCCAGGTGTTCGGGGAACCGGCCCACTCGATGGTGGCGGTGCTGTTCACACGGTTTCCACCGGCTTCGGCAACCAGGGGCAGGGCACCCGTGGCTTCGGAGGTGTTGGCCGAGGTGTTGTTCCAGTTGCCCTGGGCGACAGCGCCAACGCCGGCGATCTCACGAGGTCCAACGATACCATTGCGGTCGCCACCGAAGTTGACGCCGATGGAGTAGGTCTGGGTGCCACGCGCCTTGTTCGGCTGGAAGTCGCCGTAGTTGCGGAAGCGGGCCGTCCAGAGCTTGCGCTCGGTTTCCGGCGTGATGTTGCCGTTTTCGGGGCCGTACACCATACCGACGTACATGGTCGCAGGGAGCGGAGACGCCTCGCCGGCGACGCTGAAGTCCGTGGTGCCGTACTGACGCCAGGTGACGCCATCGGCGCTACGGAAGATATGGATAACACTGCCCATGCGGAGGATGCGGAGCCAGGTGCCGTTCGGGTAGGAAGGCGTACCACCCCCGCCGGCACCATCGGTGTTTCCACCAGTGGTCGTGCGGCGATTGCCCTCGTACGCGTTGTTCGAGGGCGTACCATCGAACTTCCGGTTGTCCGGAGCGTGGGCCGTTTGATGGCGGCTGTCGGTTGCGAGGGATTCGCGGACCGAGAGGCCAGCGCGTGCCCACTGGGAGGACGAGTCCTGCTCTTCGATCCGGACGATCTTGTCGAAGTCACCGGTGACCTGCTCGTAAACGAAGGTCACGTCGTCGGTGGCGTTCCAGAAGGCGTTGCCGCCGGCCTGGACGTTGACGCCGTTGTCGCCGACGGCGAGGGCACCGGCGGGCATGCCGTCGTTCTGGTTGCCGATGGCGGCCCAGCTCAGGCGCTGCACGGTGAACTGCGCGGTGGCGGAAGCGATGGCATTGCCCTTGACGTCACGGACGTTGCGGACGGTGAGGGTGTAGGTGTTGCCAGCGGTAAGGCCGGTGGTGCCGAGGGTCACGCCGCGCTCCAGGGACTTGTAGGTGGAGCTGTTCTCGACGTAGGTCGCAGCGCTGACCGTTCCGGAGCTCAGGGTGAAGTTGCCGGGGACCACGGTACCGATGTCCAGGGCCTCGTCGAAGATGACCGAGACCTGAACGGCACCGGCTTCCGTGCGAAGGGCACCACTGGAGACGATCGCCGGAGCGAAGGTGTCAGCGATGACCGTCAACGTGGCCGGGCTGGAGGTCACTTCAGCACCGGGAGCGGTGATGACGCAGGTGAACACGGCGCCATTGTCGGCGAGCGTGGTCAACGGAGTCCGATAGGTGGCGGAGGTGGCACCGGAGATCGGGTTGCCGTTCTTGCGCCATTGATACATGGGAGCCACAACGCCGGTGGCGCTGGCAGCAACCGTCAAGGTGGCCGAGCGGCCTTCGACGGCGCTGGTGTTTGACGGCTGGGTGTTGACCGTCAGGCTGGCGCGGGGCACCAGCGTGGAGATCAGGCTGCCGGTGAAGGCGGAAGCGGTCCCGTTCTCAGGGGTCGCTTCGGACGTGAGGTGGAAGGTGGCCGCGAAGTTGTCGCCGCCGCCGCCCTCACGATGCACGCCCTCGATGTAGTAACGCCGACCTGCAACCAGGGGGATGCCGGCGCCGAAGGGAACGGTGGCACCAGCGTCCGGCGACCAGGTGAGCGAGCTCTTCTGGGTGTCCGAACCCGTCCACTCGCGGCTCGGGCCCCAGCTGGTCTGCTGGGCGATGAGGCGCTTGTTGGCGGGCTTGTCGTCGGTGCTCAGGAACAGGTCGCTGTCGTCATCAGAGGCAACAACGAACGCGTAATCGCCACTGACGGCCGGGATGAAGAAGCCGCTGACCTTCTGGGAGTAGTTGTCGGCGGAGTCCAGGGGAGCCTGGAAGTCGCTGAGCAAGGAGGTCGAGGAGGGAGCTCCGGCGCTGCCGTTGTTGACCGCGGCGCGCGTGGCACCCGGGAAGTACTCGCGCTTGAGGAATCCGTTCATGGTGACGGCGGATTCCACGGTGAGGACCGCCTCGGCGGAGGTGACGGTCAGGACGTTCAAGCCGGCGAGGGACGGGGTGGTGACCACGACGCTGAAGCGGGCACCGTCGTCTGCGAGTGCGGCAGCGAAGCCATAGGTCTGGCCGGTCGCACCCGGGATGTTGGCCCCGTTGCGGCGCCATTGGAAGTTCGGGCTCAGTTCGCCGTCCGTGTTCAGGACCACCGTGAAGCTGGCCGCCCCGGTCTCGGAGACCGTGATGCTGGCGGGCTGCGTGGCGATCGTGAGCGTCGTCGGATTGGCGACCGCCGTGGAGATCACGCTGCCCGTGAGGGTGGTGGCATCCCCATTGTTGAGCGCCGTGCCAAAGGGAACCGCGGTGATGGCGAGATTATCGCCGCCGCCACCTTCATGCATGATGGTCTCGATGAAGTAGCGCTGGCCGGCGGTCAGGGTGATGCCGGAGGCGTACGGAACCGTGGTCCCACCGTTGGAGGACCAGGTGTCCGAGATCTTCTGGGTGGCCTGAGGCGTGCCGGATTGGCCGCCGTTTTCAGCGGTCGCCCATTCGAGGGCGTTGCCCCAGCTGGTCTGCTGGGCGACAAGCCGCTTGTTGGCCGGCGTGGCGTCCGTGCTGACATAGAGGTCCGCATCATCATCCGCCGAGACGGCGAACGTATATGCGCCGGAGGTGGCAGGCGTGAACCAGCCGCTGAGGCGCTGGGCGTAATTGTCCGCCACATTGCTCGGGGCCACACCTGAATTGAGCAGGGTGGTGCTCGTGAGCGTTGCGGTTCCATTGGCCACAGTGGCACGGGTGCCGCCGGGGTAATACTGGCGCTTGAGGGAGCCCGTGATGGTGACATCCGCGGCGTGCAGGGAGACGCCGGCCGCCAAGGCGACCGCCGCTGCCAGCCGAACGGAGCCCGTCAGCGAGCGACCGAATAGGGTGGGTTTCGACATAGGTGACTGTGCTTTCCCGACCGGAGCTTTCGACGACGGTGAAGCCCAGCCCAGACGCGGACACACGTCCGCTGGGCAAGGAAATACCCTCGCTGAAAACCACGTGGGGAACGCCTTCTTCTGACCAGAACGGAGCAGGAATGTCAAACTTTGGGTGACGTTCAGGCGACGCCAAGGGGCAGAATCCCGCGATTCCTTCCGCCTACCGGATCAGGGAATCGTTTCCACGACCCGTCCGTCGCGCCGGATCCAAACGCCCGGAACACCGGCGGCCACCGGAATCGAAGACCGGGCACCATCCGCCCAGACCACGGAAAGGATCCCGGACCCGGAACCTGGACGGGCAATCACCCGGACCGCCGCGTCAGATGCCCCCTGTCCCGCACCGTAGGTCCATGCCCGAGCGGAGCCGGACTTCCCGTTCGTCATCCACCGGACGGTTGCCCCCGCACCCAACGGGTTCCCTGCCCCGGACTCCAACCGGACGCGCAGGCCGGGTTGGGCCCGGAGATTTCGAAAAACCCGGGTTTGGCTCCCCCGCTGGGTGACGACGAGGTCTGGCCGACCATCCTGGTCGATGTCGGCAACGGTCGCCGCCCGACCTTCGCCCTCCATCCGGATTCCCGATGTCTCCGGGCTCAGGGCATCAAAGGATCCATCGCCACGCCCGCGAAGGATCAGCCCGAGCCCCGCATCGTCGCGGGTCATACCGTGGTTCTGACCGAAGTCGTTCTGGGACAGGAACAAGTCTTCCACGCCATCGCCGTCCCAGTCGGCGACGGCGATGCCATGGACCGGCGATGTCTGGGCGAGGTCGGGAAGGCGGCGGACCTCCCACGCCCCCGGTCGCTGCAACAGAATACAGGATGCGGTCCAACGGACGGTCAGGCGACGGATCCGAGGACCTTCCTGGCCAAGGAGTTGGTCCATGGAAGCATTGGCAAAGGCCTGATGGCTTCGGTGATTCTGTCGAAGTGCCGGAACGGAAGCCGCCAGAACGCCCAAGCCATGCATGGGCCGGAATCCAGAAAGTGGCAACGCCGCCGAGCGGGAGAGGGTTGGATCGGCGAACCCGGTGAAGATGTCCTCGGTGCCGTCGCCATCCAGGTCCGCGTGGCAGGCGATCCAAGGAAGCCCGAAGATCTGCCAGGCCGTGTTCTCGCCAGAATTGCCCAGGACGAGATCCAACCGACCATCCCCGTCGAAGTCCCCAGCGTTGACTGAGTTCCAGAGGCCGGAGAGAGCGCCTGCGTCCGCCAACTGGCCTTCGACCCGAAAGCCCGGAGTCCATGGTGCGAGCTGGCCGCCTTCGTTTCGGAGAAATCGTGGTTCACCCCACTCCGGTGCGACCACGAGATCGGCGTCCCCATCCTGATCGAAGTCGGCAAAGACGGCTGACCGAACCATCCCAAGATTGGTGAGTACCTGCCGCGACTCGAATCCCTCAGGAGTCACGGTAAGCACCCGGGATTCAGGATCATGCGGCCAGGCTCCCGGAACAACACGCCCCCCGAGGAACACCTCCATGCGACCGTCGCTGTCCAGATCCGCCATCGCGAGGGTTCCGACGGCTGTGGTACCGGCAGCCAGTGCGGGTTGACCGCCCGGCCAGGCCGACAGCGAAGCCCCGCGTGGAGCACCGTCCGCGTAACCCGATTCAGAAATCAGAAGACCGCCGTTCCAGGGAACGGCCATGGGCTGGGCGCGTGGTGTGGTCACCTGATGCGTCCGTTCAAAGCGCAGGCCGGGAAGAACCTTGAAGACTTCCATCCGTCCCTGGTGCCCCCCCAACAGCACCAACTCCTCCCGGCCGTCCGCGTCCAGATCCGCCGAGACGACGCCCGCTCCATCGATCCCGAGGCGACGCGGCAGGAGGGGTTGGCGGAGGGACTCATCGAAGATTTCGGCCCGATGGGTGTGGCCCAGCCGGGCCGAAATATCCTCGAACCAGGGTTCGGCCTTCGCCTGGACCACGACCGGGGCGGAAGTGGCACCGATGGCGTGGATCTCGCACAACTGGTTCGTCGTGGAGACCGGGACTGTCTGGACTCGCCCGTCGGGCCAGCGGACATCCAGTCGCCAGGGACCCTCTCCCACCAACGCAAAGGTCCGGGTGGCGACATCACCACTGAGATATCGGCCGCCTCCGATGACTTCCTGAGACTGCCGAGGGATGCCGGAAGCGGACGCGGACTCCAGCGTCAGTCGGGTCCCGATCCCGGATCGGTTTCCCGCGGCACCCACCAACCGGACCTGCAGGCGCGGACCGGAGCCGTTGTTTCGGAACACCCACGCTGGTCCATTGAGACGGTTGATCACGACATCGGCATCGCCATCGGCGTCCAGATCGACGAGGCAAAGCCCTTGCCCGACACCGCGGGCATCGAATCCCCAGTCTGTGGCGCATTCGCGAAACCGGCCCCGTTCGTTGCGGAAGGCGACCTGAGGCGATTCGATCCGGGGTTGCCTCCGGCGGAATTCGAGCAGATCGGATTCGTTCAATCGGCGCGTCTGGCGCAAGCGGCGCATTTCGGCGGCGAGGTCTGGATCCCGTGTCGAACGCCAGCAACCCGTGGTGACGAGGAGGTCTTCCCAACCATCGAGATCGACGTCGAGGAAGGCGGGTGACCACGACCACCCGCTGGCCTGGACACCGGCAAACGCGGCCATCTCGGCGAAGGTCCCATCGCCCCGTCCGATCTGGAGGGTGTTGACCTCGTACTGCGGGGTGCTTTGCGGGTCCAACGCCTCCGCGGGCGAAACCTCGGCTTCGCCCGGCTGCATCAACCGCTGCACCGGGTCCCGCGACAGGCGATCGACGACAAAGAGGTCGTCCACGCCATCGCGATTCACGTCGGCAAAATCGATCCCCGTGGAAGACCGGCTGGTGTGGCGCATGGTTCCAGCCCGGGCGGCACGAAAGCGCACGATTCCCGGACGCGACTCATTCAGCCAGAGACGATCGGGGCTCTGGAACTCGTTGCCGACATAGAGTTCCGGACGCGCGTCGCCCTGGAGGTCGCGGAACTGTGCGGAGAGACCCCAGTCGCGGGGGGGACTGCGCAATGGTTTGCCATCGACATCCAGCCACGCTCCGTCCGTCCACGGAACTTCACGGAAGGATGTGCCCTGTTGATTCAGGTAGAGCGCGTCCGGTTCGCCGAGTTCTTCGAGGACGCCGCGTGCGTTGACGGCGAAGCGGTTTGTCAGATCCGGGGCAGTGGTCGGCCGTCCATCCACGGTAGCCACTTCGGCGCGTCCGTCGACCGTGCGGAAGGTGGCACGGACAGCGGAGATGTCCGGCGACGCGACCACCCGATGGTTGACGAGGTAGAGATCGAGCCAGCCATCGCCGTCGACATCGGCCATGGCGATGGAACGACCGCCGCGACCGACGTTGAGCGGTGGCAGGGCTTGAAGGCGGCCGGGACCACGGCTCAGGAAGACATGGGTTCCCTGCCCGTGCGAGTTGACCACGAGGTCCGGAAACCCGTCGTTGTTGAGGTCGGCAGCC
>JBIKWS010000799.1:0-2553 GCA_044356195.1 Cyanophyceae cyanobacterium | reverse complement strand
ACCGCGCCGAGAATCCTCACTCTCCCCATCTGTGAAATCTGTGCAATCTGTGGACCACCCCCCATCACCTCAATCTCTGCACGAGGTTGGACCCCGTCAGCCACGCCAATTGCCCACGATCGTCGAGACGTCGGCCGGCGAGGACCTCGGCCTGGGCGCGGAGTTTCTCGGCGGATTCCAGTGCCGGCCGCAGCTGCCAGCGTCGGATCCGATTCGATCTCGAGCCGGTGAGGAGCATTCCGTCCGCGGTGAGGACCGCCCACCGGACACCTTCCGGATGGGAAATGCGAGGGACCACGGGATCACCGGAGGCGACGTCCCGCACCGACACGCCCCCGTCCCGATCGGCCATGACGACGAAACGTCCGGTAGGATCAAAGCGAGCCCAGGGACGCGACTGAGGGCTGCTGTCCGAGGTCAGGGTGGTGTCCGTCTGGGTACGGAGGTGGATGACTTTGGCTCCCCCCGAGTCAGTGGAAGTCAGGAGTTGTCGGGAGGCCGGATGGAAGTCGCAGACCTGCATGCCGGCAAGGGCCGTCGCGGAGGCCGGCAGGCTGGACGCAGGAGCCAACTGCCAATCCCGCGTCGACCAATCGGCGGCGAGGATCGACAGGAAGAACGGTCTTCGGGAATACGGCTGTCCGCCAAGAAGCGAAGGCAGGCTCATCGTCCAGACGGCGACCTCCGGGTGTTCCCACTCCGCCACGTTCACCCGGGTGTTGTCCGGTTCCATCCACGAGATCTGACGCCCGTCCCAGGAGATCGAGAACTCACTCCAGGCGCTCACGGGTGGGCCTGCATGATTCACCAGGGCCCCGCTGCGGGCATCCCATCGGCGCACGTGCCGGGTGCTGTCGAGGGTCACCAGAAACCGGTCGTCTTCCGTGAACGCCATCTGCGTCACGCCCTCCGGGTGCGGCAGGACCAGCGGGACGCAGGAAGCACTCTCGAAGCGCAGAAGAACCACCTCCACCTTCCCGACGGGTTCCGTGCGCCCCCGGGAGGCAAACGCCACCTGCGGCTCCCGCCAACCAGCCACGAGGTTGCGGCATTCCGGCGCGGTCGAATCGAGCGGAAGGGAGATCTCACGACCCCGCTTCAGATCGAGAGCCACCGGACGGATCTGTCCGTTGCGCTCCATCGGAAACACCAACCGGGCCCCATCGGCGGTCAGTGCGATCGGATACGGCGCATCGATGGATTCGAGCTCGGCCAGCTTCCCGGGCAACGGGATCGGGTCCAGTTCGCCTGGAGCATCGGAGAGCTCCCAGATGCGGATCAACCCTTGCCCGGAGCTGGTCAGCAACCGGGAGCCATCGCCATTCAGGGCGATCAGCCGGGCCGCCTGGGGTTGTCGCAGGATGGGCGTCAAAGGCCGTCCGTCCTGGAGATTCCAGACCCGGATCGATCCGTCGTCCGCACCCACCGCGGCGCGTTGCCCATCCCGGCTCACCGACCACTGGCGGCACACGCCCTTGCCGGATCTCAGTTCCGTGGGGCCGCCCGGATTCCCTCCGATGGGCCACAGGGCCAGCGCGCCCGAACTGCTCCCCGTCAGCAGCCGACGACCGCCCAGGGGGGTGAAATCCAACGCCGCAGCGGGCGCGAGAATCGCCTGGGGCTCCATCACGGGCGTGCCGGAAGCAACGTCCCAAACCCGCAGGGTCGAGTTCCGCGAGTTGTCCATCGCGAGCGTGGAGAGCCGCCGACCGTCCGGGCTGAATTCCGCCAACATTCCGGCCGCACCGATGGGCAGTGGATTCCCAACCAACTCGCCCCCGGGCACCCGCCAGAGCCTCGCGAAGGCATCACTCGATACCGTCACGAGCAAGGCTCCGTCCGGGCTGAAACTCATCGAGGAAACCGGGTGGCGGGGGGCCTTCAATTCAAAGTGCACCGATGGATCCTCCATCGATCGCACGGTCATCTGTGCCCCCTGTCCCACCATCGCCAACCACCGGCCATCGGGACTGAACACCCCCCACACGACGCCCCCGACTTCAGGCTCGGCCGGCAGGCCGGTGGCCAGGTCCAAGACCCGCGCACTTCCCGTCGGCTTGTCGATGCCCTGCATGGCCGGGAGGCGCACCTCAGGCACCAGCAACAGGCGTCGGCCATCCGGCGCGATCCGGACCTTCACCGGACAACCAGACGGCGCATGCGGTCCATGCAGGCGACGGCCCGTCTCCGCATCCCACACCGTGACCGCGCCCTGGAAACTCGCGGTCGCCACGTGTCGTCCGTCCGGACTGAAGTCGACCGAGAACACATCCCCGAAGGCATCGATCACCGAGGCCAAACGCGGCATCCGACCGCGAACCGCACCGATCCGGTCCCGATGGAGGGTCGTGGGTTCGCCGGCTGCTTCGGCGGCGGAAAGGGCATCGCAGAAGTACAGCAGGGCCGCCGAGTCATCCTCCTCCTCGAGCCGGCGCATCCCCATCGCGGTGGAGGCCGCGGCGGCGGAACCCTTGCCCGATGCGCGCACGGCCGAGGTACTGGCTTCCGGACCACGCTTCTCCTCCCGCCCTCGCAGCGAATTTCCCCACCAGA
>JBIKWS010000798.1:0-2559 GCA_044356195.1 Cyanophyceae cyanobacterium | reverse complement strand
ATGGACTGGGGCTCAGTCGAAGGCGTGGCCGGCCGAGCACAGGACGTTCTTGATCTTGTGACGGACGAGTTCCTTCACGGCCTTGCGGGCGGGAGCGAGGTACTTCCGGGGATCGAACTCCTTGGGCTTGGTCACGAACACTTCGCGGATGGCGGCGGTCATGGCCATGCGGAGGTCGGTGTCGATGTTGACCTTGGTGCAACCCACGCGACGGGCGATCTCGATGTCCGCCTCAGGCACGCCGGCGGTGTCTTCGCCCATGGTGCCGCCGTACTGATTGATCTTCTGGGCGATTTCCTTGGGCACCGAGGAGGCACCGTGGAGGACCAGCGGGTAGTCGCCGAGGCCGGCGTCCATCAGGGCCTTCTTGATGGCCTTGAGGCGTTCGAGGTCGAGGTGCTGCTCGCCCTTGAACTTGTAGGCGCCATGGCTGTTGCCGATGGCCACGGCGAGGGAGTCGCAGCCGGATTCGCGGACGAACTGGACGGCTTCCTCCGGGTGGGTGTAGTGGCCGCCGGTGGAGTAGTTGCCACCTTCTTCGCCATCATCGAACTGGGCACCGACGAGGTGGCCGAGTTCGGATTCCACGACGCAGTTGTGCTTGTGCGCGTACTCGACGACGCGGCGGGTGACTTCGACGTTCTTCTCCCATGGCTCGTGCGAGGCATCGATCATGACGGAGGTGAAGCCCTCGTCGATGCACTGCTTGCAGAGTTCGAAGGAGTCGCCGTGGTCCAGATGGACGGCGATGGGGATGGTGGTGGTGGAGACGGCTGCCTCGATGAGCTTCTTGAGGTAGACGGGGTTCGCGTAGTCCCGGGCTCCCTTGGAGATCTGGAGCATGACCGGGGCCTTCTCCTCCTCGCAGGCCTCCACAATGGCCTGGAGCAACTCCATGTTGTTCACGTTGAACGCACCCAGGGCGTACTTGCCCTTGAGGGCCTTTGCGAACAGCTCGCGCGTGTGAGTCAGTGGCATATGCAGATTGAAATTTTCCGAGGGCCGGATGACCCGACCGGCCGGGGACCGTACCGGACCCTTCCCATGCGTGAAACAGGAATTTTGGGGCGTGGGCGGGGTCGGGGCGGGGGCTGTTCCCTGAAGCCAGTTCTGGCAACCGGTGTGGGGCGGTGGTAACTCCGGGGGAATGAATCGACGGGCGTTTCTCGGACGGGCCGCGATGGCGGCGGGTGCAACGGGTGCAACCGGTATCGTCGGCGGTGCGCCGGCGGAGGCCGCGACCGGCCAGGCACCGCTGCCGAAGATCAAGATCGGCATCGCCAGCTATTCCTACTGGCACTTCAAGACGGAACGGGTGCGGATCGAGACGGTGATCGACAAGGCCGCCGCATTGGGCGTGGAAGGCGTCGACATCCTGCATCGGCAGATGGACATCCCCGAGAAGGAACCGCTGACTTCCGAACACCGCGGTTACCTTGCCCAGTTGAAACAGCACGCCTTCCGGAAGGGCATCGACCTGGTCGCATTGTCGGTGCATCAGGATTTCGTGGATCCGGATCCGGCGTTTCGGAAGGCGCAGGTCGACCACACCTTGAAGTGCATCGAGATCGCCTATGCTCTGGGCGTGCCCTGCATCCGGTTGAACTCGGGACGCTGGAACACGATTGCCTCCTTCGATGACCTGATGAAGGCGAAGGGCGTGGAACCGGTGACCCCCGGCGTCAGCGAGGACCAGGGTTTCCAATGGTGCGCCGATTGCATCCAGCAATGCCTGCCGAAGGCGGCGGAGTGCGGCGTCACGCTTGCGCTCGAAAACCACTGGGGGCTGACCCGGACTCCCGAGGGTTTGCTCCGATTGCTGGACATGGTGCCGTCGCCGTGGCTGGGCGCGCTGATGGACACGGGGAACTTCCTCGAGGAGCCGTACCCGAAGCTCGAGAAGATCGCCGGCCGGACGGTGTACGTGCAGGCGAAGACCTATCCCGGCGGTGGCGAATGGTACACGCTGGACCTGAATTATCGCCGGATCGCGAAGATCCTGAAGGCGGCCGGTTACACCGGCTACGTCTCGCTCGAGATGGAAGGCAAGCAGGATCCGGACATCGCCGTCCCGAAGAGCGTCGCGATGCTGCGCAAGGCCTTCAGCGCTTGAGAAGCGGCAACGGGGTTAGAAAAGCGGGTCCCGCCTCGCCGAGGGACCCAACTTCGTGGCGACGCTACTCGTTCAAGTGTCAAATAGGCAGGTCTGACAACGTTGTCTTCCTATGAGGTTTGGCTGGCTGTGAGATATCAGGTATGCTTGCCAAGCAACAAAGCGTCCAAAGAGGACATGAAAAGGGACTCGTGCCCGATTGTTCATTGGTCAGATGTGAAATCTTCCAAACCTGCAAACTTCCAGAACAAGGCAGGCTTTGCTGCATTTTACATAGGTGTTCACACGCCAAAGGAAGAAATTGAAAAGGCCGTGGAACAGGTTCAAGAGGACTCTCAAGAGACCTTGAGAGGCTTGTAAATCAATCCAAACGATCCTTGAGGGTTTTCACCAGCCCTGCCAGGCGACGACAAATGAAAACGCGCAAACCCGCTTGGGCAAAGGCG
>JBIKWS010000819.1:0-2563 GCA_044356195.1 Cyanophyceae cyanobacterium | reverse complement strand
ACCGGATTCCATCCTCTGGACCGGCTCTCCTCAGGCGCACACAGCCCGATCGGGGCCCGCCGCCGTCACCGCCCCCGTTTCCTGCGCTTCATGCCTGCTGACATTGCCCTGTACGAGAACCTCAGCGAGGCGTTCTGCGCCATCCACGGGTGCCGCCCGTCGCAATTCGCGCCCACCGTATTCTGGAAGTGCCTCCCACCCCATGCGCGGTTGCCGGCCTACCTTCTGGGCGGGGCGAACAATCCGGTATTCGATCATGACATGGAGGTCATCATCGGCCTCGCCAACGCCCGGAACGCCGAAGACATCCACCATGGTTTCGACGACCTCGGAGGAATCCAGGCCTTGGAGCGAAGCCGGTTGCGCCGATGGTTCGGGATCCGCGTCTCCCCGGAGCGTCTCCGGGATCTGCTCACTCCCCTCCTGAGCCGGATCCGCCCGCAGGCGGCACCAGTGGCCCTGCCCATCGCACTGGAACCGCAAGTCACAGAACCCGTGCTCCCAGAAACACCGCGCGCGCCCGCGGGAATCCGTGACGCCCAATCCGTGGGTGCCTCCCGCGGCGCCGGTGCCGCGAACCATCGTCTCCAACCCGCCCTCCGCATCCACGCGGCCATCGTGGTGGGGCGGCCGGTGGACGAAGCCCTGGCCCGCGAAGGACTGCGGATGGATGCATTGACCGGAATCCTGATGGAATTCGCCAGCAACACGCCGGAGGCCGCCTGGTTGCTGGGACATTTGCGGGACCGGGAGGAACTTCGCCAATTCCGGGAGCGGCACGGCACCCCGCGCCGCATCACGGCCTCGTGACCGCCGTCTCCGCGGGGATCCCCTTCTCACGGCGGAACTCGGATTCCCGCAATCGGTCCACAACCAGGATCGCGAAGTTGGTCCGGGAGGAAATCATGACCGGGGAAGCCAGCCTTCCGGCGGTGTGTGACGCCACATCCGTCCAGGGCACCACGACATAATCCGCCCGGGGATACCCCGCCGGTTGACGTTGCAAGACCTCCCAGGCGAACGGGGCCCCGATGTAATTCAGCAGCAGCGGTCGCCCCAGCACCTGTACGAGGTCCCGGTGGGGCACCTCGAAGGAGGCCGCGACCCGGGCGTTGGGCGGTGCATTCCGCTGCAACCAGGCGCCCACTTCGGCCAGATCTGGCACGGGTTTTGGAGGCGGCGGGCGAAACCACCAGTTTGCCCCGGCATTGGCAAAGAGCAGGCACGTCACCGCGACTTCCGAAGCTGCCTTCAGCCGGGGACGCTCCATCACCACGTGCAACCACCCACGCCATGCCCACACGACCAGGCAGGGAAGCACCAACAAGGCAGGCCGGGTCCACCCATGCGGTGGCCCTGGAAGCATCGGCACAACCACCAGCAGCCATCCGCACCCCAGCCCCAGCCCCAACTGCGCCAGCGCCCGCTGCCGCGTCCAGCTACCCTCGCTCCGCGGGCCCGTCCATCGCCACCAATCCGACGGACTCCAGCCCAATCCATCCAGCTCACAACGCACTCCGATCAACACCAGGATCAGTCCACCCAGGATCACCCCACCGCGCAACCAATCGCCCATCCACGCCACCGGCTGCAAAGGACCGAGAAACGCCGGCGGCAGTCGCCGCCACCACCCCCCGATGGCCGTCAGGAAGGGTTCCCCGCGAAGCATCTCCCAGAAATCCCCTCCGGGATCCGAAATCCCACCGCCCACATTGGCCGCGGCCGTTTCGACCAGTTCCCGCCATGCCTCACCGCCTCCCGTTCCAACCTCTCCCCACATCCCCCAGCCCACCACTGCCGCCGTCACCGGCCCCAGGGCCATCAGCAGCCGCCCGGGGGTCCGCGCCGCCGCCAGCACCACAACCCCGAACACCGGCAACCAGGCCAGCGCCGCCGTCCTTGTCAGGTACAACAGCCCGAACGTCGTCCCCACCCACAGCCAACCCAGCAACCCACGCGATCCCGGTTCACCGGTCAGCGCCATGCCCATGCCGGCATACAGCAGAAGGACGAAGACGAAATCCGGCGACAAACCCCGCCACATCACCAGCCAGTCCATCGAGGTCATCATCCCGGCGCACAGCCCCAGCATGATCCCCACGGGAATCCCCTGTCGCCGACCAAACAGGTACACCACGCCTCCTGCCAACGCGCCCAACGCGAACACCGCCCACTCCATCCGCACCAACCGCTCGGAAGGATTCTCCCCCGCCGCCGCACCACCCACCAGCAAGGCCGCCTGCAACGGCGGATACCGCGTGATCCGCGGCTCCCCGACCCACCCGTCAAAACGGTACCCCTTTCCCCGCGCCAGCGCCTCCGCCCCCGATGCATACACCGCCGCCTCCCCGCTCAACGCACGCCCGGGCACCACATACCCCCGGAACAGCACCAGCAGCACCGCCACCAGCAGCAGGTACCCCAGGACATCCGCCGCTCCCAGCGACGGACGCCCCAGCTCAAACGAATCCTCCGCTATCACTCGCCCCCTCATCCGATGCCCCAATCAGACCATTTTACCAAACATTGGCAATCTCCCAGCCAGTTGGCCGCATGCCGGCTG
>JBIKWS010000797.1:0-2564 GCA_044356195.1 Cyanophyceae cyanobacterium | reverse complement strand
TGGTGCCCGAGGCGATGGCTCCGAGGTCGATATCGAGGGACGGGGAGAGGGGCTGGGATTCGAGCTGCGTGGCGAGCGTCTTGAACTCGATGACGAGGCCCTTCTCGTTGTCGATGACCTGGGGTTGGCCGCCCTGGATGCGGAGTCCGCGTGCGTCGCCGAACCCGACGTTCCGGACGCGCATGGCGAGCGAGTAGGGGATGCTGGGCTCGACCGTGAGCGTGAACGGGTCGTCGGCATAGACATCGCGCTCGTGGAAGTACTCCACGATCAGCTCGGGCTGTGGGTAGACCGTGATGGGCGCCTGCGCGAGCGGGATGGAGATGTTGGTGCCGTTCTGGCTGTAGGACAGGGTACCGCTGACGAGCAGCAGGGTGGGACCGTTGGTCGGCGCGATGTCGAGGCTGGGGATCAGGGTCCAGCGGGCGCGTCCGGTGGTGTTTGGGGCGAGGGAGCCGGTGCCATTGATGGCGGAGAAGGCTTCGAGTTCCGCGGGGCGGATCCCGAACAACTCCGTCACGTTGGTGCCGTTGGGGCGTTGGATGACGAGGTCGACGAGGATGGAATCCAGCGGTGTTTCGGTGTCGTTCTCGACCTGGAGCGTGGCGCGGAAGGCGTCGCGGGTGAGCACGGCCCTCTGGTCGAGTTGGAGGCTGACCCGTGCGCAGACATCGCGCGGGGGTTCCTCGCCCGCGGCGGTGGCGGCTGGGCGGCTTCCGGGCCCGAGGGCACCCAGGTCCGGAGCCGGTCGGCACATGCGCCAGAAGGTGGTCATCGCCGCGAAATTGAACGGGAACGGCGGGAGGGACGCGACGAAGGCGGCGACCTGCGGATCCGCGCCGGGCTGTGTCCAATAGGGGATGTCGCGGTATTCGAACACGCGTGTGTACAGCTCCGAGTCATCGCATCCGAATCGGTCGGTGGGCGAATTCCTCGCCTGGAAGATCGAGAATGGACTGATCTGTTGCATTGGGGTGCCGCAGACGAAGGACCAGAGCGCCGATGCGGCGATCGAGCAGGAGACATCGTCGAACTCATCGTCGAGGGCCGGCCCGGCGAGGCGGCCGCCCGTGACCGGGGCGGGGCGTCGGATGAGGATGGGGACCTTCACGGAGGCGCCGCCGGGAAGTCTTCCGAGATCGCTCACGAGGGGCGTGGCGGTGAAGCGCGCGCCGCCGGGGATGTCGATGATGACGGAATCCGCGGCAATGAGGCCCTGGTTCCGGACGGTGATCTCGACCTGGAACTCCTCGCCGGCGTACTGGCTGATGTCGATGGCCGCCGGTTCGATGGTGACGATGGGTCGTGGCACTTGCGTCTCGAAGGTCGATTCCACGCGCAGCGTGTAGCTGTCCTCGATGGTGGTCGGTTCGACGAAGAAGGAATACCGGATGGTTTCCCGCGGGAGGAAGGCGGTGACGTTGGTGGTGGTTCCGGCGACGACCAGGGCGGTCTGGAGGAACGGCCGATGACTGTCTGCCGTGACCGAGACGAGGTAGTAGGCCTCGGTCAGGTTCGGGAAGGCGGCGCGCCCGTCGATGCCGGTGCGGTTGGTGCGGATGGCGGTTCCGGTGAGCGCGTCGCGCAGGATGACTTCGGCGTTGGCCAGGGGCGGCTTGCCTTCGGCGAAGTAGGTGTACTCGTCCTCGGCGAGGACGGTCAGGTCGCCGATGCCGTCGGAGATGGCGCGGAACTGGGTGGGCACACTGAGGACCGCACGCTCGCTGTTGAAGACGACGGCACTGTTGTAGTCGCCCAGGGGAAGGTCCGCGGCAGGCGCCAGCAGGAGGGTGACGACGGCGTTGGATCCCGGTGGCAGGGATTGCAGCAGCGCCGGGGAGGACAGGGACAGCCACGGTGCGGGTGCGATGGCGATGGAGAGCGGGCCTGTGTCGATGCCGCCTTCGTTGCGGATGGAGAAGGCCACCGGGGTCTGGCGACCACGCACCATGGCCGCGTCGAGGCGGACCGGTGTCGCGACGAGTCGGGGAACGCGGATCTCCTGTCGGACCCGGGTGGTCAGGATGGCTTCTACGCCTTCCGCGGAGCGCACGCGGATGTTGACGTTGGATTCAACAGCGGAGGTGTTGACGGCGGTGACAGAGACGCGCAGGCCGATCTGTGCGGACCCCGCGAGGGTGTTGGTCGTCAGCGTGGCGGAGACCGCGAGGCTGGGGTGGGCGGTGATGACTTCGGCGGTCAGGCCGGTGAGGGGGATGTCGGTGCGGTTGGCGACGGTGACGTCCACGTCGGTGGTGCCGCCTTCGACAACCGTCACACTCGGGAGCGGCGTGAGCGCGAGACCCAGCAGCCGGAATTCATCCTGCGCCGGGGGCATCGGCAGGGCGGGGTGACCTGCGGAGATCTGGTAGAGGCCGCCTTCGGTGCCGAGGGGTTGGAAGATGGCTTCGAAGCGGCCGTCGGGACCGGCCACCACCGGCAGCGTGCGGGTAATGCCGCGGACGGCGATGTGGATGGTGACGGCGACCAGGGGCGCACCAGATCCGTCCAATCGAACGGCGCGTCCCCGGAGCGGAACCGCCGAACCAGCAACGGCGGTGGTG
>JBIKWS010000098.1:0-9244 GCA_044356195.1 Cyanophyceae cyanobacterium | reverse complement strand
GCTTTCCGCCGAGCCCTTGAGGTCGCACGGAACCGAAAAAGCCACCCCGGCGCGGACGACCGTGGGCACTTGGCTTCCCACTTCGCCGAGATACTTCAGCGTGAGGTTTCCACCGAGGCTGAACCCGACCAACACCAGTTCGTCGTAGCCCTCCCCGGCCACCGCCTCAACCACGGCACCGAGATCACCGGAGGCACCGCTGTGGGTAAAGGCCAACCGCCGGTTGGGCTCGCCGGAACACCCGCGGAAGTTCCACGCCGCAGCGTCCCAGCCCGCGCGGTTGAAGGCCCGCACCATTCCCAGAACATACGCCCGGCGACTGTGGCCCTCCAGGCCGTGCGAGATCACCACCGCCCGTCGCGACCCCACCTTCGAGTGATCCACATCGAGGAAGTCGCCATCGGTCAATTCGACGCGGCGGCGGGTGTAATCAACGCCATCCACACGTCGCGAAAGGCTTGGATAGACCGTGGCCGCGTGGCCCTCACGCAGCAGGCGTGGGGCGAGGTAGGTGCTCTTCTCGACCAGTGGCATGAAGCGGGGGGCTCGAAGGATCAACGCCAGGGGGCAACGAGATTCTCCGCGTGTTGGCGGAGGGTGCCCTGGGGCAACGTCCGGGCAATACGGCGCGCGGCCTCACGTTGATCGTTGGCCCCGAGGATTGCCGTGTAGGCGACGCGGAATCGGACAGGCATGGACTCGGCGTCCGTCAGACCTTCCTCGATGGTCGCCAGGGCGCGACTGGCATCGCCAAGTCTCCATCGGGCGAGGCCCAGCGCTGCGCGGAGACTGACGTCGTCAGGTCTGGCCGCAGCCAGACGGGTCGCCTCGGGCAGGGCCCATGCCGAGGATTCTCCCGCCAACAACTCCAGCCATAGGCGTTCCGCGACAACGGCGTCCTCTCCAGGAAGTGCTGCATTCAGTTTCCGCAGCGTCGCCAGGGCCTGGGTTGAATCGGGATTCCTCTCAAGAAGCCGGAGGATCTGGCGGCCGTTCATGAGTGCGCGTCCCGGCGCATCCATGCCGATCTGCAACGCCTGGACGGCGACATCCATGAAGCCATGACGCTCTGCTTCCCTCGCCACGAAGGGAGCGATCAGCTGGATCCGGGACGCCCCGGAATCCAGAGCCCCACGAAAGGCGCGCTCCGCCTCCTCCCGCCGTCCCCGCCTCGCGGCCAGGGCACCTTCCGCTGCCGAACGCATGCCCGGATCCAGCACGCTCCCGGAATCGTCCAGGACTCGACGCAGTTCCTCATCGCGTTCGGTGGTCACGAGGTAATCCAGCTGACCCGCCATGAGCAACAGGTTGGTTCGGCAACGATCGCTGGGCAGGAATGGCCCGGCGAATTCCATCGCCCGCACGTCCGTCAACCAAAGCACCAGTTCACAAACTTCCGCGACGCTCGCATTCGTGGGCACGGACGACGTCACCCTGGAGACAATTTCCAGACGGCGTTCGGGATGGGACAGCAGCTGCAACCGCCCGCGGAGAAGATCAACGCCCGGCGCATTGGTTCCGCCGGGGTTGCCGAGGATTCGCGACAGCGTCTCGGCGTCCACCGGGGAAAGGAGGGAATGCCCCAGAAGGATCGAGGCCGCGGACGGTTGGATTGCGGACGGAACCATCGCCGCACCCCAGAGGATGCGACGGCCTTCCTCGCGGGACTTCGGTTCTCCCGAGAGGACGAGCAGGTCGGCAAGCTCAATCTCAGCCTCCGTATCGCCGGGGAACTTGGAAACCACCATCCGAGCGAGGGACATCGCCTGCCGGATCTCGCCAAGATTGCGCACATGACGTTGGAGCAACCGCCACACGTGGCGGTCCTGGGGCATCTCCCGGACCAATGCCTCCAACAAGGGCCTCGCGGCATCGGTGCGCCCCATCCGGACGGCCAACTCGGCCACCTCCAGGCGTTCGGCGGGCAGGGCCTTTCCGGTGGCCAGGTAGGACTGCCAGTACGAAAGAGCCTCGGGGCGCATTCCGATGGCACTGATGCGACCCGCGAGCCGCAACGAAGTCGGCTCGGTCGGTGCCAACTCCAAAGCCAGACGGACTTGACGGGCCGCTTCCTCAAACCGGCCGGCAGCGAACAGTCTTTCGCCAAGCGCAGCCGCCCGATGCGATCGGACCGTCTTCAACTGACGGTACGCAGGCTTTGCCACCGCCGCGATCCCGAGCCCGACCACGACAAGACCAACCAGCCAGAGCAGGAACTTCTTGGAACTTCCGATCCGCTGCGGACGCGCAGAAACCGGGGGCGGCATGGGTTTGTCGGCAGAGGGAAGGCTCATGGGCGGGCTGGGCTACCGCGTCCGCTCGATCGTCGCACTCCGGGTATAGATGCGTGGCAGGGCCTGACGCGCCAGCTCCAGCGGTGGCTCCCCCTTCTCGTAGGGAACCATGATGGACACGAGCTCGATGCCCAGCATGTGGCGAGCCGTTGGCGTCCATCCGTACTTCTCCGGCAACGCGGTCAGTTTGTCCGAGAAATCGAATGGCACCGGTTCGCCATTCCGCCAAACGCCCCAGAGCATGAGCGCGCGAACCTGTTTGCCAGGTGACTCCTGCCGCCAGAACCGGAACGTCACGAACTTCAGCTGCTGACCGGAAATCTCCACGGTCGTCTCACCCACATCGCCCTCGGCCTTCCAACCGGAGCCTGGCATGCACACGTCCGGCCGATGATGGAGTGCTGTCCGGCTCATCGCCGAGGGCTTCCAGAAAAGATGGGAACTGCTCACGAAACCCAACGGTGCCGAACTCTCGCGCCGCACGATCGAATCCCCTTCCGTGGCTCCGAGCTGAGCCCAGACATCGCCCGCGAACTCCTTTTTCTCGTTGCCGCTCCTGGGATCCAGAATGGCCGCGAATGCCGGGGCCTTCTGCGGATTCGCCTGGAACTCCAGGACCTTGTACCAGCCGTGCACGGTCAGGAACATCGCCAGGGTGATGCCGAACAGGGGGCGGAAGTCCGGCACGTGTTCCCAACTCAGCTGGCCGATCCGATCCGACCACGATCCGGCGTCGGATCGCGGCCAGATCCCGGCCTGTCCGCGGGCAAACCACATGCCAAGCAGAAAGATCACGGCGTACAGGGAATACATGGCAATGTTCCCGACCAGATCATGCTTCGCATGCATGGCGTCCGAACCGCTCTTTTCTACGATCCAGCAGAGGACGAAGGTCCGGGCCAGATTGCTGAAGAGGGCCAGCAGGACGGCGGAAACCACCAGGATGCCGCGGTGGATGCGCCGCAACCACATCAACTCGCCCACGGCGAGGCTGACCATCAACCCGGATTGCAGGGACCGGATGCCGCTGCACGCCTCGACGATGCCCACGGTGCCATTCGTCAATTCCAGCACAGCCCCCTTGATGGTGACAGGGACGTCAAGCCAAAGGAGCAGTTCATGCAGCACCTGCGCGACACCGATCATGAGGTTCTGCTGGAGCGGATGGGCAATCCGCGCCGGCCACGGAACCGCCGTCAGGAAGAACAGCAATGGGAACAGCGTCACCATCAGCAGGCGTCGTCCGCCAAGCCACCACGCACCCGCCATCGAAAAGGCCACCTTCGCGAGGTTGATCGCCCAGAGCACGATCCCGGATTGCTGGTATTCCTCGCGATACACCTCCAGCGGAAACAGCGCCAACCCGGGCAAGGCAATGAGCCAGGGATTGATCCGCCAGGTTGACCGGCCTTCCTGGCCGCATTGCACCCAGAACTCACGCGTCTGGCTTCCCAGGCGCATCCAGAGGAACAGGAACATCCCGATCGGGACAAACCAGCCGTAGGCGTAGTTTTCGTCGCGCAACCAGTAGGGAACGCAGATCAGGATGGACCACACCCACAGGACAGCCTCGAGCAGGGTGAATGCCCAGTTCATCCGGAGTTTGGCCACCGGGGCCACAACCCCGCTCCCAACCTTGCCGGTATCGATTGACGCCATGTCGGGCACAGTGCCAAGCCGCGACCCAAGGGTCAAACAGTCACAACCCGCGGGTTGCCAGCGCCGCCCGGCACGCCGACGCTACGGGCATGCCCACCATGGACTTTGACGCCGCCGTCATCGGCGGCGGTTCCGCTGGATTCGCCGCTGCCCGATCCCTCGCCGCCGGGGGATGGAAGGTCGCGGTCATTGACGGGGCCTCCGAACTGGGGGGGCTCTGCATCCTGCGCGGGTGCATGCCCACGAAGGCGCTGCTCCACGCCGCCGAACTGCGCCAGTCGTTCCGCCACGCCGAGACCTGGGGCATGGTGGCCCGCGAGGTCGATGTCGATGTCGCCCGCCTCTTCGACCGCAAGGACGCGTTGATCGCCGAGTTCGCCAAGTACCGCCAGGAACAACTCCAGAATGGCCCCTTCGAACTCATCCGCGGCCGGGCCCATTTCATCGATCCCCACACGCTCGAGATCCATGGCCACCGCCCCATCCGTGCCCGGCACTTCATCCTCGCCACCGGCTCGGTCATTGCCCCGCCGCCCAACGAAGGCCTTCGCCACGCCGGATATCTCAACAGCGACTCCGCGCTGCAACTGCAGCGGATTCCCGAGTCGCTCGTCGTCCTCGGCGGCGGTGCCGTGGCCCTCGAATTTGCCCAGTTCTTCTCCCGGATGGGTTCGCTCGTTTCCATCGTCCAGCGCAGTCCAAACCTTCTCCGGGGCTTCGACCACGACCTGGCCGACGAACTCGAATCCGCCCTCGACCGCGAAGGCCTCCAGGTCTTCACGGACACCCGCCTGCTTGATGTGCGACGCCGCGGACACGAAAAGGAGGTGCTGTTCGAGGAAGCGGGCCGCGAGGTCACCATCGCCGCCGAAGAGGTGTTCCATGGTCTCGGCCGGCGTCCCGCCACGGATCACCTGGGCCTCGACAAGGCCGGCGTTGCGGTGTCCCCCACAGGACAGATCCAGACCGACGAATTCCAGCGGACCAGTGCGAGCCACATCTTCGCGGCCGGCGACTGTTGCGGACCGCATGATGTCGTCCACATCGCCATCCAGCAGGCCGAACTCGCCGCACGGAATCTCCTCAACCCCGGCCTGCCGGTAGCGATCGACCACCGGATGCTCACCCAGGTCGTGTTCACGGATCCGGGCGTTGCGGTCACTGGCCTCAGCGAGCGGGAGGCCGCCGATCGTCAGATCGCCGTGCGGGTCGCCCGCTACCCATTCAACGACCACGGCAAGTCCATGATCCTCGGCTGCCAGGAAGGCTTCGTGAAGCTCCTCGCCGCCTCGGGTTCCGGCGAAATCCTGGGCGGAGCCTGCGTAGGTCCCCAGGCGGGCGAACTCATCCACGAGGTCACCGTCGCCATTGCGGCACGACTCACCGCCGCCCAGTTCGCCGCCATACCGCATTATCACCCGACCCTCGCCGAAATCTGGACCTACCCGGCCGAGGAACTCGCCGCGCCCTGAGCCGCCTCCGCGCCGTTGGATGCCGGAGAATGACTCGCGCAGATTTGTAGGCCGGGTGCCCTCACCCGGCGCCGGCATCAAAGACCGCAGACGTGGGGCGCATCCGCGGGAAGAACGCCGCGGTGTTGAGCGCCACCTGTTCCGCGAGCGCCGCCACCGAAACGCCGCGGACCTCCGCGGCCTTCAGGGCGATCTCCCGGACGTAGGCCGGCTCCGCACGCTTCCCGCGATAGGGAACAGGCGCCAGATACGGACAATCGGTCTCGAAAAGGATCCGGTCCGCCGGTGCCGCCGCGAGAGTCGTCCGCACTTCCGCGGCGTTCTTGAAGGTGAGGATCCCGGTGAAGCTCACCATCGATCCGACAGCGACCACCTCCTCCATTTCCGCAACGGTTCCCACGAAGCAATGGAAGACGCCGCGGACCCGATCGGCAAACGGACGGAAGATGTCCATCGCCGCCCGATGCGCGGCCCGCTGGTGCACGACGACGTTCAGGCCAACCTCGGCGGCGACCTCCAACTGCTGGCGGAAGATCCGTTCCTGCTGGGCCTTCATCCGCTCGTCATCCGCCGCAGTTCCGCCGGCTTCCGCCGACGGCAGTCGGTAATGGTCGATGCCGCACTCGCCGATGGCCACCACGCGCGGATGCATCGCGATGTCACGCAGCCACGGGCGCACATCGTCCGGAGCCGCCATCACGTAACCGGGATGCCACCCGACAGCGGCAAACACGCCTGCATGTCGTTCTGCCAAAGCGATGGCCCGCAGGCTGCTCTCAACGTCGCATCCGATGGTCACGATGCGATCGATGCCCGCGGCACGGGCACGCTCCAACACGGCGTCGACGTCGCCGCTGAAGTCAGGAAAATCGAGATGTGCATGTGTGTCACAGAAGCTTTCCACCGGAGGAGGATAGGCAGGAACCCGCACAACGCACAGTCCCTGGTGGCCAAAACCTGCGTTGACAGAACGGCGTCCTTCCAGCGCACTGTGAGCCTCAAGTTCGTACTGGAGGTGCTGCTCGTGGGGGGATCGGTTGGGGTCTGTCGTTGTCTGTCGGACCAAACACGGAGCAGGCGTCCAGGCACCCATCCGAAAAGACAATGTCCACCCGAATCCTGGCGTTGCTGTTCTGCCTTTGCACGACGGCCGGCCTGTTCCGTGCCCTTGCCCAGGCACCGGCCATCGTTACCCAGCCGCCGCTGACGACCACCCTTTTGCCCGGCAGCAGCCTTACGCTCAGCCCGGTGGTCTCCGGCACGTCCCTGACCTACCAGTGGCAATGGAACGGGATCGCCATCCCCGGGAAGACCCAGCAGAACCTGACGTTCAACGCCATCACCCTCGGTGATGCGGGTTCTTACAGCCTCGTGGCGCGCAACGGGAGCGGGCTGTCGGTCACCAGCCGGTTGTCCATTGTCGATGTGGCCGACACCGGCGCGGTCATTTCCTTCTCGAACGGTGTCCTCCAGCAGAAAGTGTATGATCTGGATGGCACCACACCCTTGGCGGGAGACCGGTATCTTGCCCAGCTTTACGCGGGTCCAACCGCCGAGGCCCTGGCCCCAATCGGGGCCGCGGTTCCCTTCAACACCGGAAACATCGCGGGCTACTGGCGTGGGGGTACCCGCAAGATCGCGACCGTGGTGCCCGGTGCGCCCGCCCATGCCCGGGTGCACGTCTGGGAAACAGGACGCGGGCGCACATTCGAGGAAGCCCGGAGCGCCGGCAGCAAGGTGGGAACTTCTTCGGTGATCTTCATTCCCACCACGGGAGGTGCTGGATCTCCGCCGAGCCTGCCTGCCGTCCTCACCGGCATGGGAGCCTTCAACCTCTCCCTCCCCTTCCCTCCCGAGATCACCGCTCAACCGGCGAGCACGACCGTACCGCTGGGAGGCCCGATCCAACTCTCGGTGGAAGCCAACGGGGGCGCGCCCCTCCGGTACCAATGGCAACTCAACGGAACCGATATTCCCGCAGCGACGAACGCCACCTACAACCTGCTGTCGGCAACCCCGAGCCACGCGGGTTCCTATCGTGTCGCCATTTCGAACAGCTACGGAACGGTCACCAGCAGCTTCGCGGTGGTGGTCGTCGAGGAACCCGGCGGCAGCATCCAGTTCAGCAACACCGCTGCCCGCGCCGTCGTGACCGCCGAAGACGGCACCACCCTGCTCTCTGGCGACGGCTATCTCGCCCAACTGTACGCAGGCACGTCCGCCGCCAACCTCGTGCCGGTCAGCGGTGCGGTGCCATTTTCGTCCACGGTGCCCGGCTACTGGCGAGGTGGCGTGCGGAACGTCCCCGGGATCGCTCCCGGAACCGCCGCCTTCGTCCAGGCCCGCGTCTGGCCCACCGCCGCCGGGAATACGTTCGAAGCAGCAGTCCAGCAGGGTGCCGCCGTGGGATTGTCCGCCATCCTTCCGGTGACGCTTGGTGGCGCAGGCGTGCCGCCCTCGTTCCCCGCCACCATGAACAACCTGCTGCCGTTTTCCCTCACCCGGCAGATCGCCCCGCAGATCAACCAACCCCTCACCCCCTTCGTGGTCATTGCCGGACAACCGCTCGTCCTCACGGTCGGGGCCACCGGACTTCAACCCTTCACTTATGCGTGGACATTCGGCGGCAACCCCATCCCAGGCGCCAACGGTCCAACACTCAACCTTGGACCCGCGGAACCCAGCGATACGGGCGACTACACCGTGGTGATCCGGAACGGCCATGGCGAAGCCAGCAGCGGCCCGGTCCGCGTCACCGTCGTTGTCCCGCCTTCCATCACCCGTGCGCCCCTGCCTCAGGTGGTCACCCTCGGCAGTCCGGCCACCTTCTCGGTCGAGGCCACGGGTTCCGCTCCCCTCGCCTACCAGTGGCAGCTCAACACGGTGGACATACCGGGTGCCAACAGTCCGACGTTCACCCAACCTTCGGTCCAACAGTCCCACGCCGGTCAGTACACCGTGCGCATCTCCAATGCGGGCGGCAGCATCACTACCCTGCCAGTCCGTCTCGACGTGGTCGTCCCCCCCGCCATCACGACGCAACCCGCGGACACCCTCGTCGTCAGCGGAGATCCACTCCACCTCGAGGTCGACGCCACAGGGACGGCACCCCTTTCGTATCAATGGGAGTTCAATGGTGCGCCCATCGCTGGTGCCACGGCGCGGACGTTCGATCTCGGTTCTGCAACCCCGGAAGCCTCCGGATCCTACCGCGTCCGGATCTCGAATCCGGCGGGCTCGGTGGTCAGCCGCTTCGCCGTCGTCACCGTCAATGGACCGGGCGGAACGATCCAGTTCAGCAACGTCGGCATTCGCACCCCGGTCACCGCAGAAGACGGCGTCACCCTGCTCTCCGGTGATGGTTACTTTGCCCAACTCTACGCCGGAGCAACGCCGGCCACCCTCCAACCGGTGCCGGGCGTTGTTCCCTTCGCCACTGGTGCCGCCGCCGGATACTGGCGCGGGGGCGTCCGCGCGATCCCCGGATTCGCGCCGGGTTCGTCCGCTGTCGTCCAGGTCCGCGTCTGGCAATCCGCCGCGGGATCCTCATTCGAGGAGGCACTCGAAGCCGGCCAACCCGTCGGCATCAGCCGCGTCCTCGCCGTCACGCTCGGCGGCGTGGGCGTGCCACCGTCGTTCCCGGCGACCCTTGCCGGCCTCCTGCCGTTCTCGCTCACCCGGAACGTCGCACCGCAAGTCACGGCGGATCTCGATCCCACCGTCGTCATCGCGGGCCAACCCCTCACACTGACCGTCGATGCCTTCGGCCTGGAACCCCTGACCTTCGAGTGGAAACGCAACAACACCGTGTTGCCTGCG
>JBIKWS010000796.1:0-2571 GCA_044356195.1 Cyanophyceae cyanobacterium | reverse complement strand
GTGGATCCTGCGGTGCGCGCTGCGATCCTCGGCGAGGACGCGACTCAATGACGGAGGCAATGGTATCCCAGGAAGCCGCCAAGTGACACAGACCGCGTCCCGACCGAACCGTGCAGCAGAATCGGCGTCGCGGTTCGGCTCACGCAACACGCTTCCAAGCCGTGGCCCGAGGCCCGGAGGGCCGGCAGACGATAGCCCAGCGCGTGAGCGCTGGGTTCCATCCCCACATGAAAACCCAGCCCCGGCTGCAGGGGCGACAGAACCCCTTTGCCCACGAATGCCAGATTGCGATCGCCTCTCTAGGGCTCGGCAACGCCCCGAACACGAAGCGCAGAAGCCGCCAAGCCCGCCGAGGTCATCCTTCATCACGGCATTCCTGGGTGGGCGCGGAGGCGCTGCTCAAACGCGAGACGAAGGTTCAGGAGACGGGAAAGAAGGTGGCGGCCATCCGTGGAGTGGTCGTTTGGCTCCTGCAGCACGCCCTAAGCACGCCCTAAATTGTTGGCAGAGTGTTTCTGTTCGTCTATGGCCATTCCCCTCCGAAGAAGGGAAAAGGTGACTACTCCGAGGATCTCTTATCTCTAATGGCGGCCGAAAATGGGGAGACCAAATACGAAGAACCCCACGAGATCCACGTCGCGGCGCATAGGATCCATCGGCACATTAGGAACTACGCAACTTTGCATTTTGTCGGCCGAAGTTTGCGCCAAGTCGCAAAACCAAGAGCGCACACCGCCGCGAAGGCAGCGTATGATTCCGGCTCCGGAACAGCGTTAGCCGTAAAGGAGAGATTGTCAGCGTACCCGTCGTTATCTGAGCCTGCGAGTCTGGTTGCGGTCAAAACGAACTCGATATCGCGGGTCCCTTGAGGGATCACGCCACTTGTTTCGCGGAAGATAAGCGAAGTTACCCCACTACGGTCAGCTGGAAGCACGGGACCAATGGTGGCCCCAGAAATCAACCCTTCACTTCCAATAAAGCGGGCCTCAAGTACGGCGTTATCCAATTGACTGGAGTACCCACCCAGCCAAGCCGATAGATTGTAAGTGACCCCTACTCCATCGACCGTTGCCGCCCACGACGAAATACTCACCTTCTGGGTTGCCGTTGAGAGGGCACTGGGCCTACCTCCAACGAACAGGTTGTTCCCTCGATCGGCGGGACCGGGATCAGAAGCAACCGGCCACCCTTGGCCCGAGCTGTAGGAGATGACGTTGAAGTTGTCGGTGGTCGTCCAACCGGGAATGGGGACAAGAGCAGAACCATCAGGAGAAGCGGCACCTTGCTCGGCGTCGCCATTTTGGATCAGGTTGGTCCCGAAGAGCTGACCAAACGCAGAAGTGACCGACGCAAGGAAGCAGCTTGCGCAAAACATCGCGCTGGCAAGTTTCGTTGCATGATGCTTGGTCAGCGAGGGGAGGAATGAATTTGTTTTCACGGTTATAGATTAGGCTCAATAACTCCAGCATCAGCCAATCGGTTGCGTCAACGGTAATCTACCGACAACAAATCGTGATCGTGCCGCGATGGGTGATTCACATGGATCGGGGTCTGGGGCATGGAAACCTGTTGGAAGCGGCTCGTTCTCGACTCATGGCCCAAGCCGGCGTGCCGAGGAATCACTTGCTCACCTCACGTGCCTCTCATCTGCGCCTCTTGCTATTGATGGAGGCAATGGGGTCAGTCCCGTACTTTTGACACTTGCTCTCTATCCGGCTGACGAAGCGTCCAATTCCGACCTTTGGCTTCGCGGCAGGAAACAGGCTCCCTTTCCACCGCGATGATTGCAGAAGGACTGCCTATCCGTGTCATCCGATGGATCGGTGGTTTCGACTGCGCTTTTCAGGTCGCCAAGTGACACAGACCGCACGCCGACCGAACCGTGTAGCGGAATCGGCATCGCGGTTCGGTTCACGCAACACGCTTCCAAGCCGTGGCACCAGGCCCGGAGGGCCGGCAGACGATAGCCCAGCGCGTGAGCGCTGGGTTCCGTCTGTCGGTGCTCCGCACCTATTGGACCGCGGCGTGGGGCTCGCTTCATGCGGTTCGTCGTCCTCGGATCCGGGCCCGAGACGCTGTGGCGGAGGGGTGCGTTTCGAGTTTGAATCGGTGGTGGCCACAACCGCGATGCGGTTGCTTCCCGCGTTGGGATCATACCCAGGGTTGTCCTCGTGCCTCGGACCAACCCTGGGCTGGGGGGCTAAACGCCGTTGGCGTTTGCAAGGCAAGAACCCAACCGCGTGGCGGAACCAACCGCCGCTTTCAGGATCACCCCTCCACCGCGTAGACCTGGATCCGTCCCCAGGCGGGCCAGGCGCCATCCTTGCGCTGCGGTTGGCCGTTGGCACCTGCGAGCACGAGGGATTTCCCGTCCTTCGAAAAACGTGCGTGCGTGATCCGCTTCTTCGTGTCGATCGAATGCACGAGACCACCATCCTCCGCGCCGAAGAGCGCGGCATTCCACGTGCCCTGAGCCTGCCGTCCCGCCATCACGAAATGGCGACCATCCGGATGCCAGGCCACCGACTCCATCAACCCCGCTCCGTGCTGGCCGTCGCGGATCTGGTCGCG
>JBIKWS010000795.1:0-2575 GCA_044356195.1 Cyanophyceae cyanobacterium | reverse complement strand
GAATCGGTAGACGAAGCGCTGGGGCGCGGCCGTCGCAAGGAGGGCGCGGGTGCGGTCGGACTCCGGGAACTGTTCGGGGGCGACCTGGGAAAGTCCGGCGGCGCGGAGGACTTCGAGGCGGACGGCACCGTCGTTGACGACGCGGAAGTGGCCGGCGAAGCGGGTGGCACCCTGGGGACGGATCTCGATGGCGTCGACGGATTGGGGGAAGGCCGGGAGTTCCGCCTGCATCTGGATCTGGAGGCTGAAGCCGTCCTTGCGCGGTTGGTTGAAGCGGAGGACGAGCCGGCGGGTGTTGGCGTCGGGTCCGGGTTGGAGTTCCCAACCGAGCAGGTGGAGACCCTGGACGGCGGTGATGTTGCCGGTGCCGCGGACGTCGAGCGTGAGGCCCTGCATTTCGCCCTGCATGACCTTGCCTTCGAGGAGCGCGACCTGACGCATCAGGCCGGGTCCGATGGTGACCTGCGAGAGCATTTCGGCGGCGTAGAAGAGGCGGCCCTCGGCTTCGGGGCGGGCGGACTTCCAGGCGAGGCGGAACGTGCCGTCCGGGGGAAGGTGACTGGTGAAGGTTTCGCCGGTGCGTACGGGCCGCGCGGCTCCGTCGAACTCGAACTGCGTCTCGGCCGGAAGCCCGGCGAGCGCGACGGGTTGGAGGGTGGCGGTCGCGACGCGGAAGTCGACGCGGTTCCAGCCGTTGCTGGTACGGACGGCGGCGTTGAAGCGGAGTTGGACCGGGAATTCGCCGGGCTTGTCGAAGGTGCCGAGGTAGCGGCCGTTCTCCCAACGGATCCGGCCGTCGCGGACGGCGTCGAGGTCGGCCAGGGCCGCGCTGCCGGAGAGGAGTTCAACCGTTCCGCCGCGGGGATCGGTGACCTGGGCGATGGCGCTGAGGGTGAAGGCGGCGGTGCGATCGTCGAGTTGGCCGTTGAGTTGGAAGTTGCGGAGGACGACGCGGCGGGCGTCGGGATCGGCAGGTTGGATGTGGGCGGAGAGGGCGTAGGCGGATCCTTGGAAACGGAAGGCAAGGGTGACGGGGCCACCGGGCTTTTCGGGGGTGCGGAGGGATTCGGGGAGGAAGCGGGGATCGAGGGGAACGATGCCGACGGTGTTGGTGGGCTGGAGGTCGAGGTCGGGATCGGTGGTGATGCGAAGGTGACCGTGGGAGAGGGCGGGGTGGACGGGGGAGAAGGTGAGGAGGGGGAGGGACGATGGGGCGGACTGCCTCCTGACGTCGGCAGCTACGGGGGCGGTGGCTACGATGGTTGCGGTGAGGCGGGGGAGGGGTTTGTCGGATTTGCGGGGGCGGAGGACGAGGGAGCGGAGGCCGTTGGTTTCGCGGCGGACGGACCAGTCGAGGAGAGCTTCGCCGGTGACGGACTGGATCTCGCCGGGGCCGGTGAGGGTAAGGAGGAGTTCGTCGGGTTGGCCCTGGAGCAGGTCGAAGGTGGCGGTGGCGGTGTGCTGGATCTGTTGGGCGGAGACGGTGATGCCGTGGTCGAGGGCGGTGGCGTAGAGGGTGGGGGCATTGGGGTCGCCGCCGCCGCGGAGGTTGGCCTCGAGGATGAGTCGGGCCTTGCCGTCCTGGATGCCGCCGTTGATGGCGAGGTTGGTGAGTTCGGCGCGCGTCTCGGCGGCGTGGGAACGGAGGCTGTTCCCGGCGAGCAGGAGGAGGCAGGCGAGGAGTTGGAACAGGCGGTTCATGGGATGCATGATGAGGGTTCCCGGCGGGCCGGGGGTAAGCGGTGTGTAAAGACGTTGGGTCAGCGGCCGCCGATGGAGCGGGCCTGGCGGATCATGGATTCGAGCCGGGCCGGGCGCGGGTCGCCGGGCTGCGATTGCGGGATGCCGTTGAGCAGGGGGAGCAGGCGGTCGGGCGTGACCTCGGCGGCGTGCGGGCTCTGGGCGAGCCACTCGGCGAAGTTCGAGGCGACGGATGCGAGACGCAGGGCCGGGCTGGATTGGTCGAGTGCACGGGCGCTGCCTTCGTACGGCACTTCCCACGACCGCTCGCGGTAATCGGCGGTGCCGGGAACCTTGAATCGCACGCGGACCGTGGCGATGGGTCCGGAGCCGGCGGGATTGGACTGCACGACGTAGAGGGCGTTGCCCGCTTCGGCGGCGGCGAGTTCAGCGGCGTCGACGGTGTTGTCGCGGAACTGTTCCTTCTTCAGTTGGTGGCGGGCGTAGCCGACTTGGCGATGGGTGGTGACCCGGAGCGGGTTGAACTCGACCTGGACCTTGACGTCGGAGGCGGCGACCTGAAGCGCTCCGGCGAGTTGGGCGGCGAAGTTCGCGGTGGCGGCTTCGGGGGTGTTGATGAAGCCGTAGCGACCGTCGCCGTTGCGGGAGAGGCTTTCGAGGAGGTCGTCGTTCAGGCCTTCCCAGCCGATGCCGAAGCAGTCGAGCGCGACGCCCTGGCGGCGGTTGTCCTCGACGCGGCGACGGAGGGAATCGGGGGAGACGTCGCCGAGGTTGGCGGCGCCATCGGTGAGGAGGACGACGCGGTTGATGCCGGTCGGGGAGAAGTGGCGTCGGGCGGTCTGATAAGCGAGGTCGAGGGCTCCTTCGAGGTGCG
>JBIKWS010000097.1:0-9263 GCA_044356195.1 Cyanophyceae cyanobacterium | reverse complement strand
GGGCAGGAAAGAGAAGCGGCCGCGTTGGCGGCAGGCGTTCGGGACGGACGCGCCCCGGTGGTGCATCTGGTGGATTTCCCGGGTTTGAAGGTCAACCACGCGACGGTCCTGTGTGATGTTCGACAGGACGCCGTGGACTGGGTCTTCCAGATGTATGATCCGAACACCCCGGCGGTTCCGGCGGAACTGCGGTTCGACGGGACCCGTCGGCAGTTCGTCCTGGCCCCCGTGCCCTACTTCGTGGGTGGGGACATCAATGTGTATGAGGTGTACAGCGGATGGCTGAAGTAGCGTGAGCCCCGCCTTCAGGCAGAAGGGGTGGGCCGTTTTGACCGAGGCACAATCACAGCATCGGGGGCTGATAGTTCCGGTTGATCCGGAACAGCGGACGGGTCGCCGAACCGCGCATGCTCAGCATCTTGTCGGGAGCTGAAATCCATTCGGTGTCGGATATGTCCTTCAAAGCCTTCTTGTCGGGAGACATGGCTTCGATGCGGCGGCGGATGGTGCGTTGGAATTCCTCGATGCCTCTGGAACGCGCCTCCTCAGGCATCCGCGTCATCACAAGACGCCCGACTTGGCGGGCATTGAGGCCGCCTTCCCGGGAGTGCCTTTCGGCAATCGAAATGAGATTGAGGACCTGTTGAACGAGGGGACTGAGGTCGGCGAGTCCGGCTCCGACAAGTTGTCGCAGTTCCGCCCAGTGGTCGTCCGTGATGAGTTCCCGGCAGACAACAAAGACTTCCTTGTAGGTTTCGGAAGCTGGGTGCAGCTCGATCAGTCCGCTGGTCTTGAGGACGTCGATCGCCCTGAAGTGGTTGTTCCCTGGGGTCAGCGCGAGTGTGTAGTGTCCGGTCCGGTTCTCCCGTTCGCTCTTCAGAAGGTAGGCCAGAACGGTTTGCTGTTCTTCGGTCAAGGGACGGTTTCCGGTCTTGCGTTGGATGAAGCCGTCCAACAACTCGAACCAGAGAGCGGTGTCTTCGTCCAACACCTTGCCTGCGGGGATCGTGAGTGAGAGCTCCTCGGCGGAGTGAAAAGTGAAGTATGGAACGTCGATCACGTTGTTCAGCGCATGATTGACGAGGTCCGACATTCCAATGCCCTTGCCTTCCCATTTGTTGTGAAGCTTCAGGATGTCCGCAAGGCGCGGATTGCGGGCGAGCGGATTGGAGAAGATCCGTCGGACAGGGATCGGATCGACGGCCTTCTCGAGCACGAGTTCGGGTGGCAGATGGCCTGGGTTGCGGATCGAAAGCGAGTGCCGCGGTTGGATCGTCAGTTGGACAGGGCGATTGATTGAGTAATCGCGATGGGCAAAAGCGTTGTTGATGGATTCCCGGATCAGCTTATCCGGGTATTCGGACACAAGCGTCCCGCCAGCGTCGGGGGATACACCCGTCCGAATGTTCCGCAGGGTCCAGGCATGGCCCGCTTCCATCAATTGGAGGATGTTGTCGCGGAATGTCTTCTTGTCCTGGGCGATGACGTTGGGGATTTCGACGAAGGCGTCCAAATGGCAGCGGAACAGCAGGTGTTCCTCTGGATGCGTGCCGCATACCAGCATGCCGAGGGTGGTGATGGAGCCGTCTGCCCGGATGAAGCGCTTCCGGCGAAGGAACTCCTCTGCATCGGTCAGCGTCCCCTTGATGGTCTCGATGGGCATGGACTGCCCTTGGTTGATGAGCAGGACGAGCTCATTGATCCTCTGGAGGCTCAGGTCTGTGAGGGAGGCATCGTCGACCGGTCGCTGTTCGCGAAATGTCTCCATTTCACGCTTTCGTTCCTCCTGTTCCTGGATCCGTCGCGAAGGGATCTTTTCGTCCCGGTCCGCAATCCGATCGAATGCCTCCCCTTGGAAAAAGCAGAACTTCCGATCCGCCGGCAGGGGGCTGATGCGGATGATCGCGATCTGACCTTCCAGAAAGGGTTTCACCTCGAAGCGGAGGCAGTCGCCTGCATCCATCGGATGCTTTCGTGCGTCCTCGAAGCATGTGCGGAGCTTTGCCATGGGGGCGCTGCTTGCCTCGGTGTAACCCGTGTGGACAAAGCGGCGGGGAGGCCCCTGTTCATCGCGGACTCCCAGCACGATTGTTCCACCGTGCGCATTCAGGAAGGCACATACGCTTTCACGGAGCGAGTTCCAGGCACTTCCCGTGGGTGGAACCGGTTTGATCTCCAGAGAGTCGGTTTCGAGAGACTCGTAACGGCCATGCCGTGCGCAGTCTTCGAGCCGCATCAGGATTCTGGTGAGATCGTCCATCGGCCAAGAGACTAGGCAACCAGAGACCAACGGTCGAGTTCACGAAGGGGCGCGATTGAAGGCCAGTTCCAGCCAGACAATCCCACGGAATGATTGGTGTGGATTGGCCCGGGCGGGCTACGCTGGGTCCCACGCCGGGACGGATTGCGGAGTGCGTTCGTTGGTCGGCAGGCAGACCGGAGCATGCGCATGGATACGAACAGAGGTACGGGGACGGACACCGCGGTGTTCGAGGCAAAGGTGGCGAAGAGCCGATGGAATCCCTATGTCGTTGGCGTTGGGCTGGGCGTCCTGAGTTGGTTCGCCTTTGCCGTGGCCAACCAGCCACTCGGGATTTCCACCGCTTTGTCGGCGTCATCGAGCCTGTGCATGTTGCCGGTGATCGGAGCGGAGGGCGTGGCGCAGAACGCCTACTGGGCGAAGACGCCAATGAAGTGGGACGGGGGAATGGTGTTCCTCGTCAGCACCTTTGTCGGGGCGCTCGTGAGTGTGGTGTCGAGCGGGACGTTCCGCTGGGAGCGTGTACCGACGGTGTGGTCGGAACGTTTTGGTGCCTCGGCACCGAAGCGGTGGGTGGCAGCTTTCCTTGGTGGCGCGCTCTTGATGTTCGGGGCGCGGATGGCCGGGGGATGCACAAGTGGACACGGGATCAGCGGTTCGTTGCAGCTGGCGCTGAGCAGTTGGACCTTTTTCCTCACGATGTTCGCGGCGGGTTGCCTGACGGCGCTCGGGCTGTTCGGGCTGGGACGCAACAAGAACCGCTGAACCTCGATACCATGGACTTTCCTGTTTCTGCCGAGATGGCCCGTTGGCTCGCCATTCCGATGGGGTTGCTGTTCGGGTTCCTGCTGCACCGCGGTGGGGTGGCCGACTACAACGTGATCGTGGGGCAGTTCCGGTTCCGGGACTTCACGGTGCTGAAGATCATGTTCACGGCAATCCTGGTCGGAGGCGTGGGGGTGCTGGTGCTGCACCAGACCGGGCACGCGGCCTACCACATCAAGCCGGCGAACATGCTGGGGGTGTCGCTGGGATCGGCCCTGTTCGGGGTGGGGATGGTGCTCTACGGGTATTGTCCGGGGACCGCGGTGGTGGCCTTGGCGACGGGGAGCCTGCACGCCGTGGCAGGGTTTCTGGGGATGTTGGCGGGTGGCGTGCTGTACGCGTTCAGCTTCCGGTGGGTGGAGGCGAACATCCAGAAGGTGGCAGCGCTCGGGAAGTTGCGGTTGCCGGAGGTCACGGGCATCCCGGACTGGGGTTGGTTCGGGATATTGGCGGGGGTTGCCGCTGTGGTGTTCTGGTGGATTGAAACGCGGGCTCAACCAGGGGGGGCTGCGTCGGCGGTGGAAACGAAAGGAGGTGTCCGATGAGTCAGCGACGTGTGGTGATTGTGGGTGGGGTGGCGGGAGGCGCGAGTGCTGCGGCGCGGGCGCGGCGTTTGTGTGAGGCGTGCGAAATCATCGTTTTCGAACGTGGGCCGCATGTGTCCTTCGCGAATTGTGGGCTGCCGTATTTCGTAGGCGGCGAGATCGTGGAGCAGGACTCGCTGTTGTTGCAGACGCCGGAGAGCCTGAAGAGCCGGTTCAATCTCGATGTCCGGGTGAACACCGAGGTCATGGCCATCGATCGCTACCGGAAGGTGGTTCGCGTGCGCGCGTTGCCGTCCGGCGCCGAGAGCGAGCAACCCTACGACGACCTGATCCTTTCGACGGGCGCGTCGCCGCTGCGGCCTCCGATTCCTGGCATTGAGCGGGCCGGGCATTTGGGGGGGCGTAACATGCGGGAGGTGGACCGGACCCCGGCCTGGCCCCGGGACTGCGGGGGCTGCCGCGCGGTGGTGGTGGGTGGTGGGTACATCGGGCTGGAGATGGCCGAGCAGTTGCGACGGCGAGGGCTGGGGGTGACGGTGGTCGAGGCAATGCCGCAGGTGATGATGCCGCTGGATCCGGAGATGGCGGCGTGGCTGCACGCCGAGTTGAAGGGCAACGGAGTGGAATTGCACCTGGGTGATCCGGTCGCGGCTTTCGAGGCGCCGCAAGCGGGCGAGAACGCGCGGGCATCGGTGGTCGTGCTGCGCAGCGGGCGACGGATTGAAGCGGACACGGTGGTGCTGGGCCTGGGGGTGCGGCCCGAAACCTCCTTGGCACGCAATGCCGGCTTGGAACTCGGCGCGATGGGCGGCGTGCGGGTCAACGAGCACATGCAGACGAGCGATCCACGGATCTACGCGGTGGGCGACGCCGTCGAAGTGCGCGACCGCGTCACGGGTGCGTGGGCCATCGTTCCATTGGCAGGACCGGCGAACCGTCAGGGCCGCATTGCGGCCGAGAACGTCTTCGGGCGACCCACGCGTTACGAGGGTACCTGGGGAACGGCGATCCTTCGTTTGTTTGAACTGAGCGCGGGCTGCACGGGGGCGAACGAGAAGGCCCTGCGGAAGGCGAACATCGCCTTCCAAGCGGTGCACCTGCACCCGGGATCCCATGCCGGGTATTATCCGGGCGCGGAGCCAATCGCGATCAAGGTGCTGTTCGCGCCGGACACCGGTCGGCTTCTCGGAGCGCAGGCGGTGGGGCATGACGGGGTGGACAAGCGGATCGACGTTTTCGCCACCGCCTTGAAGGCCGGGATGACCATGGACGATCTGGCTGAACTGGAGTTGGCGTACGCGCCACCCTTCGGATCGGCCAAGGACCCCGTGAACATGGCCGGCATGGCGGCCCAGAACGTCCTGCATGGGGACGTGCGCCTGGCGCAGTGGAACGAGGTGGCCACGCTGGATCCGCTGCAATCGGTGGTGGTGGATGTCCGCCGGCCGGACGAGCGGGCGCGGGGTTTCATTCCGGGTTCCCTCCACATCCCCCTGGATGAATTGCGGGCGCGGATGGACGAGTTGCCACGCGACAAGGAGATCGTCGCGAGCTGTCAGAGCGGGCAGCGATCCTACTTCGCGAGCCGGATCCTGGTGCAGCACGGATTCCGGGTGCGCAACCTCACGGGGTCGTACCGGACGTGGAAGACAGCGACGGCGGTGGTTGCCTGAAGTGGCGTGCGGAGGCCAAAATCAGGGGATGATGCAATCCAGTCCCGCCGCGGTGGCGAGGGAACCCTGGCGTGAGTCGAAGGTGATGAACTGGCCTGCTCCCAGCACCAGTGCTGAGGCCACATGCAGGATGTCGAGGCTGCGGGTTCCCAGGAATTCCGAATGACCTGCACTCAGGCGTTCGGCCTCCAACAGGACTTCCGTCCACGGCGGGTCAGCGTGGCAGAAAACGCCGGTCGCGAGGTCGGAGAGCATCGCCTGGATCGAAAGCTCGCGTTGCTCTGGGGTGATCTCCTTGCGGAAAACGCGCAGACGAAGTGCATTCCTCAGCTCCAGGCGATGGAGGCCTGTGAAGGGCAAGGGTTGCTTTTGTTGCTTCAACCACTTCGCGACACGCAGCGAATGCGCATCGGGCGCGTGGAGCGAGCAGATGAAGCCAGTGTCGGCATAGGCAGTCATCGGTCTCCGCGCTCCTGTGCAAGCAGGTCGGTGGCGGTCGAGGGGAGGATCCGGTCGCCGTAGATGGACTTGAGGCGCGCCAGGAAATCGGGCCGTTGGGAACTCTGCTGTTTGGCGTCGGGTCGGATCATGATCGCGACTGGCTTCCCGCGCTTGCAGATCTCGACGCGGTCGCCCATCTCGACCCAGGACAGAACCGTGGAAGTATCGTGCTTCAGGTCGCGGATGCTCGCCGTTTTCATATGTGACACATTGATGTGATACAGTGGGCTCGTCAATGGCTCTGGAAATCCCGGTTGCCAGCGATGGGTTCCGGCAGTAGGGGATTTGGCGTGACTGGGGTGATCATCGTCCTGCTGGCATCGTTCGGCGTCGTGCTGTGCGGTGCCGTGGCCATGATCACCGTGCACCGTCACCAGTTGCGCCAGTGGCGGCGTCAGAGCCGGTTGGTGGACCCCTTGAGTCAGCTCACGTCCGTCCGTCGGCGTGCGCTGGCGTTTCCCCTGCCGAACCGGTGGATGGCGATCCGGTCCAGCAACACGCCTCACCTGCGCGCGGTGTTGTCGCTGCGGGGAGGCGCGGTGGGATGGTCCGACGCGCTCAGCCGCGCGCGGGACCGGGAGTTGTTCCTTTCAGCGCCCGTGGACGGCTGGAGTTTTGTGATCGGTGGGGCGTTGCCGGACCCGACGATGGATGTCGACGCGCTGTATCGGATGTTGGTGGGGTTGAGTCGCGAGATCGGTGAGGTGCAGTTCTTCAGCCTGGATCGGGTACTGGGATTTCACGGGTGGGCGCGGCTCCGGGATGGTCGGGTGTTGCGGGGGTATGCGTGGGCCGGTGAAACCCTGTGGAACGAGGGACGGATGACGCTGGACGAGCGGTTGCTAGGGTTCCGGTGCCACGATTACGGCGAGGAAGCCCCGATGGTCCAGTACGGTGAGACCAACCCCGCCATCACGAACACCGAGCGCGTCCCTCTGCTGGCGCGTCGCTGGGGAATGGACCTCGCGGCCGCCACCGAGATGTTGCTGCAACAGGAGGGGGTCGAGTCGGATGACGGTGGGCTGACGGGGATGGTGTGAGGGACGCGTCCCGGCGCTTTTTCAGCGCAAGCATGTCATCTGGGCGGCGATGTCTTCATCGCCATGGGGAGGGGCTTTGAGGGAAGGCGACGAGGACGTCGCCACCCCGTTCTGGAGCGCTTCAGGGTGGGAAGCCGAAGGAGAGTTTCACGGTGGAGTATTCGGTGGAGATCGAACCGTCCTTGAGGCGGATGCAGAGCGGGGGTTCCGTATGGGTGGCGTTGCGGAAGCGCTCGGGCAGATCGGTGGATCGGTGCATGAGGAACAACCCAAGGAGCGGATCCTCGCCTTCGCGCAGGACGATCGGGCGCTGCCGGACGATCGATAGCCCGGCAGCGGAAGCTCCGAGGCGGACGCGCTCGGCCTGGTCGTCGGGACGGATGGGAAACACGCAGGCAAACACACCGCCCGGGGCGAGATGCGCGGCAGCGGTGGCGGCGTAATCGGCGATGGTGCCGCGGAGTTCGAAGCGGCAGGCCAGCCGTTGCGGATGATCGCTGTGGACACCGGTCCCCGGCGGGAAGTAGGGCGGGCTGCCGAGGATGAGGTCGAAGGTTTCGTCGGGACCGAGGACTGCGGGATCGCGGAGATCGCCCTGGCGGATTTCGTAGCGGTCGGTGAGGCCGTTCCAGGCGGCGGACTTCCGGGCGAGGCGGACGCTCTCTTCCTGGGCTTCGACGGTCACGAACCGGGCACCCGGCAGACGCCACGCGGCGATCATGCCGACGGTTCCGATGCCGCTGCCGAGGTCGAGGACGGTGCGGGCGCAGGGGCAGCCGGAGGTGCCGTACCAGGCCGTGAGGACGTCATCGGTCGAGAAGCGGTGACCGGCGGACAATTGGAAGAGGCGGAACCGACCGCTGATGGCGTCGAGGGTTTCGCCGGGTTCGGGCTCGGGTCCGTGGCCGAGGGTTCCGGGAGGGACCGGACCTGGGATGGCCCACCCCTTGAAGTGCGTTGGAATCATGCAGGCTACTGTTCGATGACGCGGAGAAGTTCGTTGCTGGCGGATTCGGGGTGGAACCAGCTTCCGCTGAGGCCGGGGAAGGTGGCTTCGCCGAGGATGGTCCACGGGCCCGCCGGGGCGGTGGCCCGTTCGACGCGGTAACGTCGGTTGCTGCGCGACGGCCAGGACAGGCGGAAGCGGGCGTTGTCGGTGGGATGGATCGCTAGGGTGAGGGGGCGATCGCTGACGCGGGGTGATTGCCCGAGGAAGACTTCGGCGGCGTGGGACCAGCCGTCACCGTCGGTGTCGTCGGCCCCGCTTTCACCCAGGGTTCCGAGGTGGGTGGTTTCCCAGGCATCATCGAGGCCGTCGTTGTCGGTGTCGGTGATGGGGATTCCGGAGAGGATGAGTTCGGCTTCGGAGACGACACCGGTCATGCCGGTGGCCTGGTCGGTGATGGCGAGGGTCCAGGTGCCGGCGGAGGGTTCAAGGAGGTGGCGTTTGGAGGCGTACCACCATTCGCTGATCATGGCGGTGGTCTGGGTGCCAGCGCGGTGCAGGACGGAAATGTTGCCGGTGGGGGAACGCAGCGTGACGCGCAGGTCGCCCATGCGCGGATGCTGGCATCGGATCCGGACCTGCGCCCAGTCGAGGGAGAGGGTGTTGGTGACGGTGAAGTCAACGCGGGCGCTCGTGAGTTCGAGTCGGGCCGTTGCCTGGGGATGGGTGATCGAGAGCGAGCGGAGGGTTGCACCGTCAGTGTTACCGACGAGGACCGCGGGGATGCGTGCGGCGTCGGTGGAAAGCATCAGCAGACGGCCGTTTCCGGCGTCGCTGTTGGCAATGATGGCGAAGGCCGCGCCGGCGTCGGAAGCAAAGCGGATCTTGTCGGCGAACTCGTTCGGTAACCGTTGGAGGAGCGCGGCCGCTCCGGCGACCGGAACCGTCAAGGCGCTGGCCCCGGTGCCGGCGTCGACCAGGGGAACCTGGGCGGTGGGGACGTCCGGGTGCATGCCGGTGCCACCCGACGCGGCGAACGACCGCGGGGTGTCGAGGCCCGGACCTTCGACGATCACGCGGAGGCCGTCGTCGGGGATGGGGAGTTCGAGGGTTTTCGGGAACTGGAGGCGTTGGCGCGCGACGGGCGGTCGCTGAAAGGCCGGGCGTTGGGCGAGGTCGAGGAGCAGGCCGGGATCCGGGGTTCCAAAGCCGACATTGTGGGAGAGGGCGAGTCCGGCGCGATTGGTGGAGAGGTCGGGATCGGTGAGGTCGAGAGGCCAGGAGGCGAGGGCGAAGAGGCGTTGGAGATCGGCGGATCCGATGCTGGGCTGTACGTCGAGGACCAGAGCGGCGAGACCGGAGATCAAGGGGGTGGCGAAGGAGGTTCCGGCGGCACTGCGCGAACCGTAGAGGTAGTTGGCGAGTTCGAGGCTGGAGGTCGAGATCCGGTTGTTCCCGGCGTCTCCGACGGGA
>JBIKWS010000794.1:0-2579 GCA_044356195.1 Cyanophyceae cyanobacterium | reverse complement strand
ACGGACGAGCTTCACGGGAACGTTCGTCGCCAGCCGTCCGGCGGCATCGACGACCTCGATCCGTGCGTCACCGCGACCGAGCAACTGGACGGTAGTCATGTTCGTGACGCCACCAACGATCTGCAGATCGGTACGCCCCACGAGCCCGTCACTGGGTCCGTTGGTGGAACGCGCAACCACATTGTAGAAGCCCGCCGGAAGCTTGAGCTGCGTATCGAACCAACCCGATTCATCCGCGGTGATCTCGTAGTCGGACGAGAGGCTGATCGCCACCTTGGCGCCCGGGACGGGCCTTCCATCCGGATCGTAGACGACGCCGACAAGGCGACCGGCGAGGTCGGCCTGCGGCGGGAATCGCAGCACGATGTTGGTGAGCGACGGACGTTCCGGGGTCAGCAGTCCGCTGACCTGCGGCCGCCCGCCCAGCAACGGCGACGACGCCGACACCGAGAAGGGACCGGCGATGAATCCCCCGGTGCTCCACGTGCCTTCGGAAGGATGGCTGAACGTCGCGACAGCCGACTTCAGCGACGGGGCACCAAATTCATTCGGACCGAATCCCATCACCTTGACCTCGGCACCGATGGGCACGCCCTGCGAATTCAACACGACACCACCGAGCGTCGCTCCGGGCAGGTACTGGATGTTCACGATCACCGTCTGGCCGTCGAAGGAGAGTGCGGTCTCCGCAAAACCCCACGCGCCTGGGTCGAAGCTTTCCGTCGAGAACCGTCCCACGGTCCCCGCCGTATACACCTGGGCCAACTGCCCCACGAGGGCCGCAGCCTCCTCCGCGCCCGCCTTGTCCGTCGCCGACGCGATCGCCTCGAGCGCCCGCTGCGCCAGTTCATCCGCCTTCTCCTTCACCGGAGGCGACGGCGCGCTGACCGTGAACGGCCCCAGACCCAGCCCGTTGAATTCGTAGACGCCACCCGCGTTGGCCGTCGTCCACAGGAACCCGCCCGGTTGCGGGATCGCCACGCGGACACCCGCGACGGCATTGCCCGCCCGATCCTGCACCTTGCCTTGGATGCGCGCCCGCGCCGGCAACCGAAGCTCGACGTCATCGTTGTTCCCCGGAACCACCACCAGGCCCGCCGACGCGACCCGCGAGATTCCGTCGCGCGCATTCACCCCATCGATGCCGGCAACGATCAGGCCCCGTCCCAGCGGCACGCCCTCCAGCTCAAACCGGCCATCGGCCCCGGTGCGCACGACGCGTCCACCACCGCCCACCAAGGCACCGGATGCCGGATCGCTGTTCCAATACCGCACGATGCCGCGCACCCGTGTCGTTCCCTGCAAGGTCACCGGGACAAACTGAGGCGTACCCGTGGCGAGGCTGATCCCGAGGTTCAATCCGCGGCGACGGCCATCCGCCGAAGCGGCCGCGATCCCGGCGGTCTTCTCCGGCACGCGCATCCGCCACGCCCCGTCCGCATCCGCCACGGTCTGGGCGTAGATGAACAGCGCCTTGTCATCCGTCGCGAACACGGTCGCGTTGCCGTGTGATCGCCCGTCCGGTTCCTGCACGACACCGACCAGCTCGACGAACCGCTCCGCCAACGAAGGCAGCCGGAAGTTCATCTCCAGTGCTTCTCCCGGTGTCCGCAATCGACCCGACAACACCTGCGTCCGAACCTTTCCGCTGCCGGCATCGGGAGACTCCGCCACCAGCGAGAACACGCCCAAGGGAACACCCTCGAAGCGGAAGCTGCCGTCGTCGCCGGTGAACATTCCGCGGGCGAGTTCCCGCGAACCGTCATCCGGGAACAGGTTCACCGCCGCACCCGCCACTGGCGTGACGCCATCCTCGGCAAGGACACGCCCCGTCACTACACCGCGCCCGCGGAAGCGCAGGGCCACGACCAGTTCCGTCCCGAGGCGACTGCCCCCGACGTCAACGAGATCCTTGTAGGTCGCCCGATCGATGTTCTCGGCGGAGACGATGGCCTCGCCGAGCGAGCCGACGTTGAAGGCCTTCAACAACGCATCCTTCACGGCCGGCAACGCCGCCAGCGCCTCCAGACGTTCGCGACGGGGCGTCCCTTCCTGCGCCCCCTCCAGCAAGGCATCGAGCACCACCCGCGCCGCCGATTCGTCCATGGCCCGCGTATCGACCGCGGCGATCGTGAAAGCCACGTCGGCCGCCACGAAATCGAGGTCGAACGCACCGGTCTCATCCGTGAAGACCTGCGCGACGCGGTTCTCGGAGGGCAGGCACTTGCTGCCGACCCGATCGGTCATCGTCAATGTCACCGGCACGCCGGGTGCCGGCAGCCCATCGAGGCCGTACACCCGCCCGCGCACGGCCACGCCCTGCGCCGTCACCGTCGCCACCGGGACATCGATCGGTGCCAGCACGCCGCCGCGCGGATCCGCCACCCCCTGCAACCGCAGCCGGTAATCACGCGGCCGGACCGCGAAGTCTCCGATGCCCCGATGCAATTGCGCGTAGGCCAATCGCCCGTCCGGTTGCAGTCGGACCGTCCTCGCGCCATTGCCGTCGGGAAACACATAGGCCGCCGCTTCCTCGGCGCTGGCCTCCGTCACCGGTTTCGAGAACAGCACGCCCACCA
>JBIKWS010000096.1:0-9291 GCA_044356195.1 Cyanophyceae cyanobacterium | reverse complement strand
CCCGCCCTCACCGGGATCCCCCCGCGCCATGATCTTTGCTACTCCCCGACGCCTCCATGCGCTGGTGCTGCTGCTCGCCATCGGGCTGGGGTTCTACCTCTGCTACCGGCTGGCGGTGCCCTTCCTCCCGCCGCTGGTCTGGGCGGGATCGCTGGCGATCCTCTTCGCTCCGCTGCAAGGCTGGCTCGAACGACACATCCCACGCCGGGGCCTCGCGGCGCTGGTGGCGGTCCTGGGCATCGGGTGCCTCGTCGTGATCCCGGCGGTGTTCGTCGGACAAACCCTCATCCAGCAGGCAACCGCGGGAGCCCAGGCTGTCGAGGCCCGCGTGGTCTCCGGTGAATGGCGACGCGCACTCGAACACCAGCCGCGGCTTGCACCCTGGGTCCGGCGCATCGACCGGAACATCGACCTCCCTGGGCTCGCCACATCCCTCAACTCCTGGCTCACAACCACGGCTGGAAGCCTGGTTCGTGGATCCTTCCTTCAGGCCATCGACTTCTGCCTGACCTTCTATCTCCTGTTCTTCTTCCTCCGCGACCGCGACGCCGCGATCGCCTTCCTCCGTTCCGCATCCCCGGTCTCCGACGACGCCACCCACCGACTCCTCGGGCGCGTCGGCGATACCGTCCATGCCGGCGTGTACGGCAGCCTGGCCGTTGCCGGCGCGCAGGGATTGCTGGGCGGACTGATGTTCTGGTGGCTGGGGTTGCCGGCCCCATTGCTCTGGGGCGTGATCATGGCCCTGCTGGCCGTGTTCCCTGTCCTGGGAGCTTTCGTGGTCTGGATTCCCGCAACCCTTTACCTCGCCCTCGAAGGCAGCTGGGGAAAGGCCACCATCCTCGCCGTCTGGGGAATGCTCGTTGTCGGAACGATCGACAATCTCCTCCGCCCCGTCCTCGTGGGAAACCGGCTCAAGCTCCACACCGTCCTCACCTTCCTCTCGGTGGTGGGCGGGATCATGCTGTTCGGCCCGGTCGGAATCCTGCTCGGTCCCGTCATCCTCACCCTCACCACCAGCCTCCTCGAAGCCTGGCCCCGGCAACCCATCCCGCCCGCGCCCGCCGCCGAGCCAGCGACACCAACGACACCCGCCCCAGGCACACTCCCCATCAGCGCCAACCCCGTCCCGATGAAAGGCCGGTGAATCCAGCAATCCATGGTCCCGGAAAGGATCCAACAGGCCGGGCGCATCCTGACATGGCCCCTGCGTGGAACGGGGTGGCGACGTCCTCGTCGCCGTTCCAAAGCCATTCCCAAGGCGATGAGGACATCGCCGCCCCGAATCCTTCCTAAACGGGCGAAGTGTCAAGATGCGCACCCGTTTCATGAAATCCGTTTACTTGGGGCGAGCGGGAGACATAACGTTCGAGCCTCATCCCAAACACTAATCCCCCCATGCCGAACCCCAATACCGTTCACCCCCCGTACCCAGGCTATTCGGACAAGCTCCTCGTCAAGCCAGCCAGCTACGGAATCCTGGAGCAACTCATCGGTACGTGGATCAACGTCAATCCAACGAACTGCGTCACGAAATGGGGCCTGCACACGACGTGCATGCCGTCACCGGGCACCAATACAGAAACCATCTTTGGCGTCTTCCGGTTCCTCTGTGACGACTACAAGGAGGAGTTGACCTTCACGCCGGTGCAAGGCGGCGTCCGAAACCGTGGCGGCACCAATGAGCAGTTCGTCGGAGCGATCCAATACAACCAACGCATCCAACGGGTCAGCGACGGCGTCGGGATCCATGCTGAAGACGGCATGTACCTCTGGCTGAACGATATGTTCAATCACCCTGCGGATGAGGCCTCCGTCCTCATGGATAACGGATATCCCGAGATCGCCGTGGGTGCTGGTGCGGCCGGACCGAACTACGTCCCGCCTTACTCGATCGCGCGCAGCGGTTCCATCCCGCACGGCGCTTCCATCCTGCTGAACGGGAACTTCAAGGAGTTCGATGGCAAACCAGCGTTCCCAACCGGAACGGACTCCTGGCAGCAACCCTTCGTCACTCCCTGGCCGGCGGACCAGATCGCCAACACCGCTGGGCTGGGTGCGTCCCCATTGGCCGTTTCGCCCAGCATGGGGGCAAGCGAACTCATAGCCCTGCCCTATCCCAATCCACCGCAACCCGCGCCGCTCAACCTGGACGAACCGGCACCGGCATGGGCCTTCGACAAGTCGCTGCCCGTGCTCTTCCCCGATTCCAACGTGGCCTATTTCCAGCGGATCGTCGCCGACCCACACTATCCCTACTCCGTGCGCCCCGACCTGCGTCTGCGGGACGCCCTCAAGGATCAGAACGTCGTCAGGCACACGTTCATCCAACTGACCACCAAGCACGATGGCGGACCCCAGGGTGGGGTCCTGAACACGCCCTTCGTGCAACGGTTCGCAAACGTGGCGGAGGCCACCTTGAACCTCTGGTTGGAGACGGTGCTCGAAGACGGAAAGGAGGTGCTGCAACTGCAGTACGAACAGATCCTCTTCTTCGAGTTCATGGTCGGTTCGGATGGCCGGACCACCCGGTGGCCGCACATCCAGGTGAATACCCTTCGGAAGAAGGCTTAGATCCATCCGGCGTTCTCCCGCGCAACGGGCAGGGCCACATCCATCTCACGGACTCCCATCATCCCTTCGGGCGGGAAACCGTCGATGCAGCCCGCCTTCCTCCTTCGACATTCACCCCAGACCGAAACACATCACCCAACATGAACATCCTTTATCGCGTCGCCTTTCATCCTCCGGAGCATGAGCTCGCCGTTTCCCTGACCATGACGGGCAGCGTCGCCCAGGGGGAAATCCACCTCCAGCTACCCACCTGGGTCCCCGGCGACTACAGCTTCGCGCCCCAAGGCCGCGATCTCTTCAACCTGCGCGCCCGATGCGGCGAGACCGGGGCCGAACTCACAATCCGCCGAAACGGATGGCAGGGGTTCGTCGTGACCGGTGGACGTGGCCACGTCGAGGTGACCTATACTGCCTCGGCGTGGGGCAACGACCTGAGCGAATCCGCGGGTCTGGTCGAGAACTCCTGGGCGATCGTCCTGGGTGCACGATACCTGTTCGTGCCCGGTTACACGGGTCCCTGCGAAGTCCACTACGAGCTTCCGGAAGGTTGGGAGGTGCACCATCCCTCCGGTGCGACCCGGCTCGCGAATGCGACCGCCTGGATCTATCCAGACTATGAGATCCTTCTGGATACGCCTGTCGTGTTTGGCCATTTCACCCGGCTGCGCCGAGAAGTTGCCGGCGTGCCGATCTGGCTCGTCTTCGTGGACCAAGGCGTAGGGTTCCCCTCCGAATCCGCACGCTTCGCAGACCAGGTGGCTGCCGCAGTCTCGAACATCCGGGATGTCTTCGGTTCCTTCCCATTCGATGACTACACGTTCGTACTGTCACTCAACCCGGACAACGATTGGGGACTCGAGCACCTCACGAGTTCCATGTGTGGACTGGGGCCCGAGGTCTTCGTCAACGAAGATACCTTCCGCGAGGGCGTGCGGGTGTGCGCGCACGAATTCTTCCACGCGTGGAACGTACGCCGATGCCGGCCGTCGCCGCTGGGAAACGTTTCGCAGAAGCTCGTGGAAGGAGCCTTCACGGATGGCCTTTGGATCGCCGAAGGCTTCACCCGCTACTACGAGTTCCTGTCCTGCGCACGTGCCGGTGTCTATACCGCCGGGGAATTCTTCTCCAATGTCGTGGGTTACCATAACCACCTCACGATGCAGCCTGCCTACCGGCGCGAGAGCGCTGCCGACGCCAGCTACGCCAGCTTCCTGAATCACGCCAAGTACCCGGGTCGGGTCAACAACGCCATCGACTACTACGACAAGGGATTCCTCGTCGCCGTGGGTCTGGATACCACCCTGCGCACCGAACGGCCGGGAGCGTCGTTGGATGGGTGCTTCGCAGACTTCTACCGGACCTTCGAAGGCTTCGGATGCGGGGAGCGCGGCTACACCACGACGGATGTCCTCGAGTTCTTCGGCAAGGTCTACGAGCCGTTGCGGGATCAGATCACCCAGGCCGCGTTGCACCCCGGCGGACTCCAGACCGCCCGACACCTGCAGGCCCTCGGTTTCGAGGTCACGGTTTCAACCCCGAACGCCCTCGGCCTCGTCTTTCAGGATGCGATTGGCCCCAACATCTACGGCGTGCTGGACGACAGTCCTGCGGGGCGCGCGGGGCTCGCCCCGGGCGACGCGATCACGGGGATCAATGGCTTTGCCTTCTCAGTCGCCGCACTCTCGTGGGTCGCTGGACGATCGGACGAGGTGACCCTGTCCGTGCAACGAGGCCACCGCCAACTCGAGTTCCGCATGGCCCCGGCGCCTCGGGAGCAGATCACATCGCTCCGTTGGGCCGGCACCGGACAACAACTCTCCCTCCTCGCGGGATGGCTTGGCCAGGAGATCGAATGGGTCGAAGGCCACGCGATCGACCTCGGCTTTTACGCAAACTTCCACGGCATTGAAGTGACAGCATGAAAACAAACAACACGTCGGATGTTCTGGTGATCGGAGGCGGGCCTCTGGGGCTCGCGGCGGCCTGGCAACTCAGCGGAAAGGGGGCGCGCGTCCAGGTCCTGGAACAGTTCAACTTCGCAAACCAGCTGGGCAGCTCGGCCGGTGTCTCACGTCAGTTCCGCATCCCCTATCCGCAAAGCTACATGGTGCGGCTGGTGACCCAGGCGGTCCCCTTGTGGGAGCAGTTGCAGACCCTGACTCCCCGTCCATTGATGACCAAGGTGGGCACTCTGTGGTTCGGGGATCCTTCCGTGAAGTCAACCGAAGGCAACATCGGCGAGGCCGAGAAGGCCCTGAAGGCGGAACGCGTCCCCTACACGAGTCTGACTTCAGCCCAGATCCAGGCGAAGTATCACTTCCGGGACCTGCCCAAGACCTACGTCGGTCTCTTCCAGGCCGACGGCGCCAGCATCAACCTGAAGGAGACCATCCACACCTTGCTGGAATGGAACCGACGGGCCCCTGGAGTGCGGCTGACCGAGGATTCCCCCGCCCAGCACATCTCATGGCGCAGCGGGATGTTCCGCGTACGCACCCCGCAGGGGGTCTTCCAGGCTCCAAAGCTCGTCCTGACCCCCGGGCCATTCCCCAACAGCCTGTTCAAGCTCCTGGGCTTTCAGATCCAGGCCACCTGGTGGTGCATGGCCTCCGCCTACTACCGGAAGACACGGCCAGACATCCAGTACCCAACCTGGTTCGTGTTCCAGAATCCGATCGGGGCCAATGGCAATCAGTTCTATGGCTTCCCGGAAGTGGATTGGAACTATCCCGGCTATCTCCGCGTGGCCTCGGATTTCGTGATGCAACCACTGACCGCTCCGGAGCAGCGGAGCCTCATCCCGAATCCAAAGGAACTCGCCTATACGGCCCAGTGGGTCCGCGATCACATGACCGGCCTCGACCCCGACCCATGCTACACATCGACCTGCCTGGTCTCGTTGAGCACGATTCCCAACAAGGAGATCCTCCTCGATCACGCGCCGGACCACGTGCCACATCATGAAGACATCGTGATCTGCACCACCGGCTGGGCCGGCAAGTTCGTCCCCCTCATGGGACGGATCCTGTCGGACCTCACGCTCGACGGCAAAACACCGTACGACGTCGCTCCATTTCGCCTCGGACACCGATTCTTCCAGAAAACCTCCTGACCTCCCCATGCAAACCACGAAGACCTATTCCATCTTTGGTGCCGGCGCGGCCGGATTGTACACAGCCTGGCGCCTCCTCAACGGCAAGGCCCGTTCAAAGGCTGGCATCGCCAAGCAACTCCGTTCGGGCGACATCCTCGAACTATACGACTGGGGTGACTACGACTTCACGGGCAAGAACCCATCCCTCCGCGAGGCCGGGGCCCGCGTGTGCACCTGGCACTACAAGAACCGGAAGGGAAACGCCTATCTGGAAGTCGGGGGCATGCGGTACGCACGCTGGGACCGACAGGCAAAGAATGCCAACGACGGCAAGGCCCCGGGCCACCGTCTCGTAACGACGGTCATCAGCCACCTCGGCCTTGACGAGAAGGTCGTGCCGTTCAACGAGTCCACCAATCCCCTGTTCTACCTACGCGGAAAGAACTTCTACCTCGGTGACATCAACTCGAACCAGCCCGCCCCTTACAACACCGGACCGGGCGTCGCAGCCAACCAGCCCGACAACGTGTTTGGCACCGTTGAGTCACTGGCCGTCACCGCCACTTCCGGCCCCCAGACGCGCGCCCAGTGGAACACGTTCTACCAGACCGGCAAGATCACCGCCTCGCTCCCCGAGAGCTCGGTGTTCCAGAAGGGCGATCTCCTGAAGGACATCGGCTACTGGAATCTCCTGTTCGATCAGGTCGGGGGCGAAGGATATGCCTATTCGGCCGCAGGCAACGGCTATTCGTCGAACGTCATCAACTGGAACTCGGCCGTCGCCTTGCAGGCCAACAACGAGTTCACCCCGGGAACCAACTACTTCACGCTCACCAGCGGCTACTCGTCGATCTTCTCGTCGATGTTCCAGGCGATCGTGAAGCTGGCGGCCGAACGGGGTGTCGTCTTCAAGTACCTTCCAAACACCCGTCTCCACTCGATCGTCCTCCAGGAAGGTCGAATCCACTACACGCTCGCAACCCGCGCCAATCCGTGGGCGGCCAACGCCAAGGGCATCACCGACGCGGCATGGCTCGCGATGCCACGCGCCGCCATCGAACTGGTCGCACAGGCCAGCCGGTACCAGGCCCAGCCGCGGACGGTGGATGTCCTCAATCAGGACAAGGTGAAGCTGTACCTCGAGTCCGCGATCATGCAGCCGTCCTACAAGGTCGGCATGTTCTTCGACACACCGTGGTGGCGGGCGGGCACGGCCACCTACCCGGCCAAGGTCGAGGGTTACGTTGTCACGACCGCCGTCATCCGCACCCTTCACCAGGAGGGCTTTGATCCCGCCATCCTGAAGGCCATCAGCACCGATGACAACGTGCTCGGCGTGGCGTTCTCCGATGCGCCATCCATGACCCAGGCCGTCGAACAGTCCGCCCAGGTACGCCTCACGGTCCCGCAGGAAGCCGCGCTCCTGAAGGCGTCCACGCGTGACAGCATCGGACCGAGCATCACCGACCTCCCCGTGCGGATGGCCGTCTACTTCGGCGACAACGCCACGGATCCCGAACCCAAAAGCAAGCCAGTCTACGGAATGCTGGCCAGCTACGACGACGAGATGTTCACGTCCTTCTGGTCGGTGCTGGAACTCGGTCCAGACAAGGATCAGCGCCGCCCACGTTCAGAAAACATCCAGACGCTCGACGGTCCACGCACGGTACCACCCCGGATGGTCAAGATGCTCCGCCGCCAACTGGCCGAGTTGCACTTCGGACCGGGAGCAGACCTCAACCGCGTGCCGATGCCTCTCGAAGCCCGTTACATGGACTGGTCACTCCCACCGTTCAACGCCGGCTATCACGCGTGGGCAGCCCACTTCGACATCGCGGACGTCCAGACGAACATCCGCAAGCCCTCCCAACTGGTTGCAGGAGTCGATGCCGACCTGTTCATCGTCGGCGAGGCCTACAGCAACGATCAGGCCTGGGTCGAGGGAGCCTATTGCACCGCCGAATCGGTCTTGAATGACTTCTTCGACTTGGAGCCGCTCATCGACTGTCGGAACTACCCCTTCATCTGCAAGCCGACAACGAAGTCCTGAAGCAAGGCAACAGGGTCGCGTCATCCCCACCCTCACCACGGGCCTCTCGAAGCCTGGGTGGGGGTGGAGAACGAACTGACGGGCCGCGTGATAAACGCCCGGCCTGGGATCTGAAAACTCCCCCCGGCGGATCCGGTGAACACCCCATGCCACCTGCCGCGCTGCGAATGCAGGGTCGGGTTGGAGATCGCCGACGGCTACGCCCGCGCCTCGCCGGGCTCCGTTGCCAATGACTTCCCCGATCCCTCCAGCCTCCGCCACCACCCCGCCCCCGTGGCATCGACTGACCCCTGAGGACGTCCTCACCCGCCTCGCGGCCACCGCCGACGGCCTCACCACGGCCGAGGCCGCCACCCGCCTGACCGCCCAAGGCCCCAACACCCTCCAGCAACGACGCAAGGCACATCCGATCCGCATCCTTGCCCGACAGTTCCAGAGCATCATCGTCTGGGTCCTGATCGGAGCCGGCGTCCTCTCGGGATTCCTCGGCGAATGGACCGATGCGACCGCCATCCTCGTCATCGTCGCCCTCAACGCCGTGGTCGGGGCCTGGCAGGAGTTCAAGGCCGAACGTTCGATCGAAGCCCTGCAGGAACTCAACGCCCCGCAGGCACGCGTCCAACGCGACGGAAAGGTCCTCTCCATTCCGGCCACCGACGTGGTCACTGGCGACCTCCTCCAACTCGAACCCGGCGACCTCGTCGCCGCCGATGCGCGCCTCCTGCAAGCCACCTCCCTCGGGTGCGTCGAAGCCGCCCTCACCGGCGAAGCCGAGGCCGCGCACAAGCACGCCGAGACGCTGGACGCAGACGACATTCCCCTCGCCGATCGCGACAACCTCGTCTTCCTCGGCACCAGCGTGGCCTCGGGCACGGGCACTGCCGTCGTTGTGGCCACAGCCATGCAGACCGAGCTCGGCCGCATCGCCCAGCTTCTCGCCGAAACCAACGATGAGAAAAGCACCCCGCTCCAGCAGCACCTCGACTCCTTCGGTCGCATCCTGATCTTCGCCACCGTGGGAATCGTCGCGATGACGTTCGGACTCGGGCTGTGGCGCGGAACCCCATTCCTCGAACTCCTCGTCAGCTCCGTCAGCCTCGCCGTTGCCGCCGTCCCCGAAGGTCTTCCCGCCGTTGTCACCGTCGCCCTCTCCATCGGCGTGCTCCGCATGTCCCGACGTCACGCCTTGGTCCGACGCCTGTCCGCGATCGAAACGCTCGGATGCACCGGGGTCATCTGCACCGACAAGACCGGCACCCTCACGCTCGGCCAGATGACCGTGCGCACGTTGCATGTTGCTGGCCACGACTTCGAGGTCACCGGCGAGGGGTACACCCCCGCGGGTGAGATCCGGATCGCGGGGCGACCCCCCGATCCAGCCCAGCAGGTCCACCTGCTCGAACTCGGCAAGGCACTGGTAGGCGGAAGCCTCGCACGCCTAGAAGCCACCGGCGCCACCTGGAAGCTGGTCGGCGACCCCACCGAAGGCGCACTGTTCGCCGCCGGGCTCAAGGCCGGGGTCACCCTCGAACAACTCGACCGCGAACTCCCCCAGTCACTCACGCTCCCGTTC
>JBIKWS010000095.1:0-9295 GCA_044356195.1 Cyanophyceae cyanobacterium | reverse complement strand
CATCTGGCTACCCTTGCCCGCGGCGGGATCGCTACCGGGGAGGGGATCGGCACCGGAGGTGTCACCGCCGAAGGCCGTGACCGATTGGTGGACCTGCAGTTTGGGCAGGTTCACGAGGAACTGTTCGAACGCCATGAGGCTGGCGGCCGAGCGGAAGATGTTGTGGCAGATCTCGGTCTTGATGTTGACCATGAGCTCGTCGAACAGCTTGAAGGCTTCCGCCTTGTATTCGATGAGCGGATCCCGCTGGCCGTAGGCGCGGAGGCCGATGGAGGACCGGAGGGCGTCCATCGTGTAGAGGTGTTCCTGCCAGAGGCGGTCGATGGCCGAGAGGATCGTGTAACGTTCGACGGAGGCGAGGGCCTCGGGACGTTCGAAGCTGACCTTGAGGTCGTAGGCTTCGCGGATGGACCTGCCGATGTGTGAGACCAATGCGAACTGGCCTTCCTTGAGCCCGTCGTAGAGCGATCCGGCGATCGGGAGTTCGCGGCCGCCCTTGGCGACGCGGGGCAACTCGTCTTCGCTCATGGCGACCGGGAAGTTGAGGTTCACCCAGTCGGCGAGCCCACGAAGATTCCATTCGAGCGGGTCGGTATCGGAACTGGTGAACTCCTGGACCTTGGAGAGGACGACTTCCTCGAGGATGTCCATCAACCGGTCGCGGACGTCGTCGGATCGGATGATCTCATTGCGGAAGCCGTACACGACCTCGCGCTGCTTGTTCATGACGTCGTCGTACTCGAGGACGCGTTTGCGCATCTGGAAGTTGTGCTGCTCGACGCGCTTCTGGGCCTGTTCGATGGAACGGTTGAGGAGCGGGTGCTCCAGTTCCTGACCTTCCTCAAGGCCCATCCGTTCCATGTACTTCGCGATCTTCTCGGATCCGAACATCCGCATGAGGTCGTCCTCCAGCGAGATGAAGAAGTGGGAGGAACCCGGATCGCCCTGACGTGAGCAGCGGCCGCGGAGCTGTCGGTCGATGCGACGGGATTCGTGACGTTCGGTGGCGAGGACGTGGAGGCCACCGACCTCGGCGACGCCGGGGCCCAGTTTGATGTCGGTTCCGCGGCCGGCCATGTTGGTGGCAATGGTCACGGCACCGCGCTGGCCGGCGGCGGAGACGATTTCGGCTTCCTGCTGGTGGAACTTCGCATTGAGGACCGAGTGCCGGATGCCTTCGGCGCGCAGGGCGCGGGCGAGCATTTCGGAGGTCTCGACCGAGATCGTGCCAACGAGGACCGGACGTCCCTCGGCGTTGAGCTTCTTGATCTCGTTGATGACGGCCTGGAACTTCTCGCGTCGGGTCTTGTAGACCGTGTCGTGGCTGTCCTTGCGGATGCAGGGCCGGTTGGTTGGGATGGTGAGGACGCCGAGCTTGTAGATGTCCCAGAATTCGGACGCCTCGGTTTCGGCGGTGCCGGTCATGCCGGCGAGCTTCAGATAGAGGCGGAAGTAATTCTGGATGGTGATCGTGGCGAGGGTCTGGGTTTCGCGTTCGATCTCGACCTCTTCCTTGGCTTCCACGGCCTGATGGAGACCGTCGCTCCAGCGGCGGCCCGACATGAGGCGGCCGGTGTGTTCGTCGACGATGATGACCTTGTTGTCCTGAACCACGTACTGGACATCGCGTTGGTAGAGGCAGTAGGCGCGGAGCAGCTGGGAGATCGCGTGGATGGTGGAAGCCCGCTCCTCGAACTCGGCCTGGATCTTGGCCTTGGCCTCCATGCGCTTCCGTGGATCGACCTCGGGACCGGTGTCGATCTGGTGATAGAGCGTCGGGAGGTCCGGCATCATGAAGCCGTCGGGATCGGACGGGGACATGAACGAGCGACCCTTTTCGGTCAGGTCGGCTTCGTGGGACTTTTCCTCGATGGCGAAGAAGAGTTCTTCCTTCTGGGCGTAGAGCTCCTTTTTCGACTGATCGGCGAGGAGTTGCCCTTCGATGCGCTGGACGAGCTGCTGGTTGCGGGGTTCCTCGAAGATGCGGAGGAGGCCCTCGGACTTGGGCTGGCCGACCTTGACGCGGTAGAGGAGGAGGCCGGCCTGATATTCGAGGTCGGCCGCGTTCTTGGGTGGATTCGACCCATCCTGGGGCCGGGCCTGCTTGAGGAGGGGTTCTGCTTCGCGGAGGTACCGGTTGCAGAGCTCGGATTGGGCCTGGACGAGCCGGGCGACGTGGTCTTTGTGCTCGCGGAACTTGTGTTCGACGGAGACGACGGCCGGACCGGAGATGATGAGCGGAGTGCGGGCTTCGTCGATCAGGATGGAGTCGACCTCGTCAACGATCGCGAAGTAGTGGCCACGCTGGACCTGTTCCTCCTTGCGGGTGGCCATGCCGTTGTCGCGGAGGTAATCGAATCCGAACTCGGCGTTGGTCCCGTAGGTGATGTCCGCCATGTACATCTCGCGGCGGACGCTCGGGGGCTGGTCGTGGAGGATGCACCCGACGGTCAGTCCGAGGAATTTGTAGATGTGACCCATCCACTCCGAGTCACGGGAGGCGAGGTAATCGTTGACGGTGACGACGTGGACCCCGCGGCCGGTGAGGGCGTTCAGGTAGACCGGAAGGGTGGCGACGAGCGTCTTGCCTTCGCCCGTGGCCATTTCAGCGATCTTGCCCTGGTGCAGGGCCATGCCGCCGATCAGCTGGACATCGAAGGGAACCATGTTCCACGGCAATTCGTGGCCGCGAACGATGGCGTTGGTGCCGCACAGGCGCTTGCAGCCCTCGCGGACGACGGCGAAGGCCTCGGGAAGGATGGCCTCGAGTTCGGTGCGGAGTTCGGCGTCGTCCTCGATCGCTGAAAGGCGGGTTTTCCACTCGGCGGTCTTGGCGCGAAGGGCGTCGTCGGGGACGTTTTCGAGCTGTTTGCCGAATTCGTTGATCTTCGTGACGACCTGACGCAGCCGACGAACCTCACGGTCGTTGCTGGAGCCGAAGATCTTTTTGATGAGCAGACTGATCATGGAAGGCCTTAATGCGAGCGGGCGCGAAGCTAGGAAACGCCAGCGGTACCGTCAAAGTGTTTGGCGAGGGGGAGGCTGCGGGGGCGGCAGGAACCAAGGAGGTTCCTGGGGTGGCGTGCGAGGTTGCCGGGCGCCGGATGAATTGGCGTCAGAACGCCCATGGATGCGACCCGGCAACCCGGATGGGCTCACGGTCCGCCGCGGGCAGGGTCGAGGAAGGGGGTGCCGGCGTAGTACCACTGGTTCGGACGCAGGGTTTCCGTATGTCCGTCCACGAACAGGATGTTTGAACGGGTTTCATGGCGCGGATCGGGCCCGCCCCAGTTCGGGTCATCGGGCGAGGCAACACATCCAGTGCAGGGGGCATCGTTGCCGGGGTCATGGACGATCCAGCATCCGGGCTTCTTCTTGGAGGCGGCCGTCACCGCGCGCTGGGGGTCCCGGGTGTTGGTGGCGGCCACGCCGCCGTCGCACAACTGGACCGTGCCCGAGGGATTCTTCACGAACTCCTCGGTGATGCCCTTGAACTCCCAGGTGCCCGGCCACCAGCAACCGCCGAGCCGGAAGTTGGCGCCATAATTACCGACGGTTCCGTCGACGGGATAGGCGATCTCACCCTCGGAGGTGACGAGGAACGGCCCGGAAGTGGAGCTCCGGACGCCGACGCGCTTGGGCCGTACGGGGCAGAGGAGGACCTTTTTGGCCTGCTGGTACGGCATGATGTAGTTGTACCAGGATTTCCGGTCCTGCTGGTTGCCGACCAGGCTGAACGTCCAGGGGAAGCGGCCGTTGTAGTCCTGGGCGTAGAGGCGGGTGGCGATGCCCATCTGCTTGCAATTGTTGATGCAGGCGGTGGAAAGGGCCTTGCCCTTGGCCTTGGAAAGGGCTGGCAGGAGCATTCCGGCGAGGATCGCGATGATGGCGATCACCACGAGCAGTTCAATGAGGGTGAAGCCCCCATGGCGGGCGGGCCATCGGACGCCGGGAAAAGATGGAATTCTCATGGGAGGTGTTCTTCGACCGTTGGGAACCTGTGGGCTCAGTTCTTGATGGTGGTCCGTTCCGACAGCCAGATCATGTCCTGATTGTTCGGGCTTGCGACGTTCAACTGGATGTCGTTGTTGTACTTGGGTGCCGGTCTTGTTCGCGCGTCCACCCATTTCCGGATCTCAGCGTGGCTGTCGGCAAAGGAGATTCCGGCGGCGCCGTTGTGGTAGCTCCCGGGGAAATCAACGATGCGGGCGCCGCTCGGCGTGGTGACCATGGTGTTGGCGAATCCGCCGGCGTTGATGGAATCCGGGTGTTCGTCGAGCAGGACCCAGACATTGGCCGGGCCGGGGCTGGCGAGGTCGGACTCCTTGCGGAAGATCTTGTAGGTCCTTTGATTGTCGACCATCTGGCCTCCGGGGGGCAACCAGACGCCGGGGCCACCGATGGCCTGGCTCATGCCCATGGAACGGACGCGGGGAATTCGGGTGCCACGGATGAGGACCGTGCTGCGATCCGCCGGGCACTTGTAGACGGCGGCGCTTTGAAGGTAGGGAGCGAAGGCCGCCTTCCGGCGATCGAGCAACTGGGTGGTGTTCGTGTTGTCAGTATTGCTGGGATTGAAATCCAGCCAGCCCTGCACCCACGAATACTGCTCGTTGGCGCTGTTGCCGGGCATGATGAGGCGGTCGTTGTTGTCGCCCGCGTACAGGTGGAACCCGAGCTGGATCTGTTTCAGGTTGCTTAGGCAGGCGATGCCCTGGGCCTTGGTCTTGGCCTTCGACAGCGCCGGGAGAAGCATTCCTGCAAGGATGGCGATGATCGCGATCACCACGAGCAGCTCGATCAGGGTGAAACCGCGGGAACGGGAGATGGAGGGAGGTGTTGCGATGGACATACTTTGCAGAGCCTTCAGGCAATTTGGTGAGAAATCAGACGCGACGCCATCCCGAATTTGAGGGGTGGGGTGCGGGGGGGAAGTTGCCAGTTGCCAGACCCCAGTCTCCAGATGGAAGGCCGGGTGCCCTCACCCGGCGTGGATGGAGATGCGCCGCATGGGGCACGCGGCCTACAAGGGGAGTTTCCAGCTGCCAGACCCCAGATTGTTGCTGAGAGGCGAACCATGGCTTGCGGGAGATTCTCGGATGGCCAAGCATGGAGAGGTTACCTCTCACGCATGCAACACCATCGAATCTCGGCCGCATGGCGCAGGGCAGGCTCCCTGATCCTCGTCGGCATCGTCTCGGCTGCGCTCCAGGCCGCCAACCCGGCGGATGAACCGGTCCGTGGTCCCTTCTGGTCCGGTACGGTCACGCTTGGAAAGGACCGTCCCGCCGCCATGAAGGGGCTGGCCATCACCTTGGGGGCCGATCGCAAGAGCCACATCCTGTACGATCTCGATACCCTGCGCGTCGCTGCCGCGTGGTCGGGCGATTTCCTGGAGTTCGGAAACACGCTGACCAAGATCGAGTGGCCGCCGCCGCCGTCGGTGAAGGCGCCGATCCTGTTCGGCGTGGGCAATTCGCCCGGATGGCTTGGGCCCAAGTCCGAGTCGGCGGATCCACGCGACAAGGGGCAGGGCCCGTTGCCGAAGGCGTGGGCGCATCATGAAGGCGTGTTTGTTCACGGCGACCGTGTTGTCCTGAAGTACTCGGTCGGCAGTGCGGTGGTTCTGGAGGCGCCCGGAATCGAGGTGGTCGACGGGCAGACGGTCTTCACCCGCACCTTCGAATTCGAAAAGGCCGGCAGCACCCTTGCCGTGGTCCTCGCCGAAGGTGTTGAAGGATCCCTGAAGTCCTCCCTGGATGGCGCGCAGGGTCCCGTGGTGGTGACGCTTTCCGGTGGTCGCTCGCTTTCCGTTGCTGGCCAGGACCTGCCCAAGGGGACCACGCTCGAATCCACGGACGAGGGACGCCTTGTCCTGACGTTGGGCAAGGCGAAGACGAAGAAGGCCTATCGTGTTGCGCTGGCACCTTCGGCCTCGCCCGGAGCCTTTGTGGCGTTGCGTGCCATTGCTCCCGTCCGCCCGTCCGAATGGACCAAGGGCGGGCCGGCCCGCTGGACCACACCCATCACCACGCAGGGCAAGCAGGGCACCGAAGACGGACCTTACGTCGTCGACGCCATCACCGAACCTTTCCCGAACGTCTACAACACCCGCACGTTCTGGGGCGGATTCGACTTCCTCCCGGACGGACGCGCAGCGATCTGCGCCTTCCATGGCGACGTCTGGATCGTCTCCGGTCTGGACGGGTCTCTGGGCGAGCTGAAGTGGAAGCGGTACGCCAGCGGGCTGTTCCAGCCGCTGGGCTTGAAGGTCGTGAAGGGAGACATCTACGTCGCCGGTCGCGACCAGATCACGCGGCTCAAGGACATCAACGGCGACGGCGAGGCCGACCTGTACGAGAACTTCAACAACGACACCGTGGTGACGCCGAACTACCACGAGTTCGTCCTCGACCTGCATACGGATTCCAAGGGGAACTTCTACTACGCCAAGGGCGCTCCGTGGGAACCCTCCGTGAGTTCCCCCCACCAAGGCACGATCCTGAAGGTGTCCCCGGACGGGAAGAAGATGGAGGTCTTCGCCACCGGTCTCCGCGCCCCCAACGGCATGACCGTGGGTCCCGATGACACCGTGCTCGTCGGCGACAACCAGGGACACTGGATGCCGTCCTCGAAGCTGAACCTCGTGAAGCAGGGTTCGTTCATGGGCATGGTTCCGGCCGCCCAGCGCGAACTGACGTTGAAGTACCCGGACGGCCGCGAAATCCGCGTCAATCCCAGCGATCCCGAAGCGCGCAAGGCCAATAACCTGAAGGGCTGGGACGGCAACATGCCGATCCCGACCAGCTACGACACCCCGATCTGCTGGTTGCCCATGCGCTGGGACAACTCCAGCGGCGGGCAGGTCTACGTCACCAGCGACAAGTGGGGCCCCTGGAAGGGCGCGCCGCTCTTCATGAGCTACGGCAAGTGCCTCCTCTACGGCGTCCTGATGGATGAGGTCGACGGCGTCGTGCAGGCTTCGATGGTTCCGTTCAACCTCAAGTTCCAGAGCGGTGTCATGCGTGGTCGTTTCAGTCCCAAGGACGGCCAGCTTTACGTCTGCGGCCTCAAGGGTTGGCAGAACGCCGCCACCCGCGACGGTGGATTCTATCGCGTCCGGTACACGGGCAAACCCGTCAACATGCCGGTCAAGGCGCACGTGGCCCGCAATGGCATCCGCCTGACCTTCAGTTCGCCGGTGGATCCCGCCACCGCGCAGGATGTGGACGGGTACGCCGTCGAACTCTGGAACTACCGTTACAGCGGTGGCTACGGTTCGGATGAATTGTCCGCGAAGACCTCGGGCCAGAAGGGCCACGACAAGCTCACCGTGACGGCCGCCAAGGTCGCCGCCGACGGCAAGTCCGTGTTCCTGGTCGTCGATGGACTCCAACCCGCGGATCAATACAGCGTGAAATACACGCTCAAGACCGCTGCCGGCACCGAACTCCGCTCCGAGGTCATCGGAACGATCCGCAAGCTCGGTTCCGACGTCACCGCCGGGCGCTGAACTCGGGTTTGAAGGCCAGGTGCCCCCACCCGGCGGGGGCCCTGGCTGCGCCGCTGGGAGTTGCCAGTTTCCAGCGACCAGTTCCCAGAACTGGGAACTGGGCTCTGGCAACTGGCAACTCCCTCTGTAATTTACCCGCCATGCAGACGGATCTGGCGGGAAAAGTGGTGGTGATCTCGGGGGCGGCGCGCGGCATTGGGGCTGCGACGGCCCGCGCGTTCGGCAAGGAGGGGGCGTGGGTGATCCTGGTGGATCGCGATGCGATCGGGGGAAAGCAGTTGGAACGGGCGATCGGCAAGGCCCAGTTCATCGAGGCCGACCTCAACACCGAGGCCGCCTGCGAGACGGTGATCCAGACGGTGGTGAAGCAGTTCAAGACCGTTGATGTGCTGGTCAACAACGCCGGGGCCAACGATGGCCTCAACCTCACGGCCAAGCCTTCGGCCTTCATGGATTCCGTGCGGAAGAACCTGCTCCACGTCTACGCCTTGACCCATTACGCCCGGGAGGCTCTCGAAGCCTCCAAGGGTTCCATCGTCAACGTCAGCTCCAAGGTCGCGGAAACCGGCCAGGGCGGCACCTCCGCCTACGCGGCCGCCAAGGGTGCCATCCATGCCCTCACCCGCGAATGGGCCGTCGGCTTCGCCCCCAAGGGGGTTCGCGTGAACTGCGTCGTCCCTGCCGAGTGTGACACCGACCAGTACCAACGCTGGTTCGCTACGCAGAAGGACCCCGCGGCGGCCCGCGCGGGCATCGAGCGTCTGATTCCCTTCGGACGTCGCCTCACCCGGCCCGACGAGGTCGCGGACACGATCGTGTTCCTCTCGTCGATGCGGGCCTCCCACATCACCGGACAGTTCATCCATGTCGACGGCGGGTATACCCACCTCGACCGCGCCAGCACCGGGGAACAGACGAAGTGGAGCTGAGCGGAAGTGGAGCCGAGGCTTGAATCGGTGTTCAAAAAACTGGGACCTTCGCCGCGTCATGAGTCAGAAGCCGGCCCCGAAGGTCTCCAAGAAGTTCCAGTCGTATCCGCGTCTCAACCCGTTGGGGGTGGGACGGGACATCACCGCGGCGGACCTGATCGATCAGGTCTTCCTGGCGTACAACGGCGGGCGTTTGCGTGAGGCGGCGCAGTTGCTGAGCCGGAAGATGCTTCCGGACGACGGTTACATCGGCATGTCGCTGACGGGTGCGCTCACACCGGCGGGCCTGGGCAAGTCCTGCCTGATCCCGATCATGAAGGCGGGGTTCGTGGACTGGATCGTGTCGACGGGCGCCAACCTGTACCACGACCTTCACTACGGCCTGGACATGAAGCTCTACGCCGGCTCGCCGTTCCTCAATGACGTGGATCTCCACAAGGAGGGCGTCATCCGGATCTACGACGTCATCTTCGATTACAACGTCCTGCTTGATACGGACGCGTTCGTGCGCGAGGTCATCCAAGGACCCGAGTTCCAACGGCCGATGGGCACGGACGAGTTCCACTACCTGCTGGGCAAGTACGTGCACGCCCGCGGAAAGAAGCTGGGCATCGAGGACAGCTCGGTGCTCGCGACGGCGTACGAGTGCGGCATTCCCATCTTCACGTCGAGCCCCGGGGATTCGTCGATCGGCATGAATGTGGCGGCGATGTCGATGCGGGATTCGAAGCTGGTTTTCGACGTGAACCGCGACGTGAACCAGACGGCGGGCATCGTCTATCACGCCAAGAGCACCGGCCACACGAGCTCGGTGTTCATCCTGGGCGGTGGCAGCCCGAAGAACTTCATGCTC
>JBIKWS010000793.1:0-2592 GCA_044356195.1 Cyanophyceae cyanobacterium | reverse complement strand
AGCGCTCACACCCGCGCCTCCTGTTGCAGGAGAAGCTCCACGTAGGGAAGGTCATCAGGGGTCGTCACCTTGGGATTAGGCCACCTCCCCTCCACAAGCACCACCGATTGCCCGATCAGCTCGCACGCCGCGGTGTCATCTGTCACCTGGATGCCAAGACGCTTCACCTCAGACAAGGCATGGATCAACAAATGCCTTCGGAAGCACTGGGGTGTCTGGACCGCCCAAAGCCGCGAACGATCCAGATGACGCGAAATCCTCCCATTTCCATCGGATTCCTTGATGGTATCCGTAACCCGAAACCCACCGACACTCGCGCCGTGATTCCTGGCGCCTTCAATGCAATCCCGAATGTGCTCGGCGTGGGTGCATGGCCTCGCTCCATCCTGGACGATCACCAACTCCGCCATCGGATCCGTCGCACCCACCCCGTTCCATACGGAATCCTGTCGTTCGGCCCCTCCGACCACCATGCGCCACGGCTTCGTGGGGCATACATGCCGTGATGCCAGTTCAACGAACGCCGATTCCAACCCAGACCGAACCACGAGGACGACTTCGTCGATGGAGGTGCAATGATCCATCCTGCGCCATGTATGCGCGACCACCGGACAGCCGGCGACTTCCAGGAAGAGCTTGTCGATGCCGGGCCCCATTCGGGTTCCTCTTCCAGCCGCGACGATGACTGCGGAGTTCATGGGAAAAGAAAGAGAGGCGCAGGAAATCCTGCGCCTCCCAAGGTTCAAGTTGTGTCAGCTCCCAAGAGCCGAGGATGCCCATCAGGGCTTCTTTTCTTCGTCCTTCTTGACCGCATCCGCGGGCGCATTCGCGTTGAGTGCCTTCAGCACACCATCCGAAAGATCGTCGGATCCACCCAGAAGGCTGGTGTAGACGACCACCGGGGTCTGGTTGATCGATTCGGCGGCAGTATCCAACACAGCCTGATACCCGGCTACCTTGGCCTTCTCCTCGACGACCCCGCGGATGTCCCTCAACACAGACTCGCGCATGCGCTTCTGCATCTCGACGATGGTCTTCCGGGAGTTTTCATCGAAGGTCCGGATGCTCTGCTCCAGTTCGCGGACCTCCAACTGCTTCTTCTCGGCGTCCTTCTTGCGCTTGTCCTTTTCTTCAGCGGAGGCCGCAGGATCATTCAGACCATCGAGCATCTTCTTGAAGTCCTCGTTGGCCTTCTTGTAGTCCTCGACCATTCCGTTTCGGGCTTTCTCGAGGTCCCCCGCGCGTTCCTTCAGCTGCGTATCGGCCTGCTTGGTTCGCCAGTAACCGTCGAAGACCTTCTTCAGGTCCACTACGGCCATCTTCGATTGCGCCTGAGCGGCAACCGCAAACATCAACGCGGCAGCAATGCCGGCCAGTCGTTTCATCACATTCGAGTTCATGCTGTCGTAATTCCCCGTCAATTATTCAGAAATCCCGCGTGTAGCCCACACCAAACTGGAAGCGACCGCCTCCGGACTGCCGGGTGTCATGCGTCATAGGTATGCCGTAATCGAGTCGCAAGGGACCAATTGGGAGGTTCAACCGCAGACCAACACCCCAGTTGTCGCTGTAAAGCCTTGTCGTCTGTCGATTCCCACCTCCGTCCACATAATCCTGCGGCTCGAAGCTGTAGGCCTCTGGGTAAACCATGCCCACGTCATAGAACACTGCGAAGCGCAACCGTTCGATGATGGGAACACTGTATTCAGCCCCACCGAACCAGTAAGTCCCGCCGCCGGTCGGTTCCCCCGAGATCGGGTCTCGCGGACCAACCTGACGGAAACGATATCCGCGAAGGGACGTCAGGCCGCCGAGGTACCATCGATCGAAGAGTGGAACGCGATCCCGTCGTCCACGATCGCCATCCCCGTAACTCTTCACCACACCCAACCGACCACTCAACTCGAGCACATGCCCTTCGAACACGTCCTGCCAAAAGCTCGTTTCGGAAAAGGCCCGCCCCGGGTTCCAGTACTGCGAAGCACGCACTTCCACCCGGTAATAGTCGGAGTCGCCTCCGAACGGACCGCCGGCCAGTTCTGGAAGCAACTCGATACGATGCCCCTTGGTTGGCAACTGGAAGGAATTCCGTGTGTCGTATGCAAGCGTCGCGCCAACCCGCGAAACCAGACGCCGCCCCTGCTCCTGCAACACCACCGAATCCGGATACGTGTCGCGGTAGGAGTCATCGAAGTCGAGACTGATGGACTCCAGGGTGTAGTTGATGCCGCCAACCAGGTTGAAGGGCAACTGGGTCGTCAACCCCACCCGACCGCCTGTCTGGCTCTGTTCATAGTTGTCCGAGAAGAAGTTCAACTGGCGGTGAAACAACTCGGTGTTCAATGAAAGCCGACGGCCCAGGAACCAGGGCTCAATGAACGTGGCAACGTAGTCCTGACGTCGGGTGCCCGCTTGAAGTCGGAGTCGCGCCTTCTGGCCACCACCGGTGAAGGTTGGCGGATTGAACAGATCAAAGTTGCCCTGACTGACCTCGACAAATCCCACCAGTGCATCGATGGAACTGAAGCCGGCACCCATGATGGCGTTGCCGGTTCGCTTTTCCTCAACCCCGATCACGAGGTTCTTTCGGTT
>JBIKWS010000094.1:0-9315 GCA_044356195.1 Cyanophyceae cyanobacterium | reverse complement strand
CACCATCCGCGCCGACGGCGAGGAGACGTCCCCCAACGAAGGCGAGACCCTGGAGGGATTTGGTGGTGATGGTGGCCAGCGGAGACCACTGGATGGCATTCGTGCTGCCGAGGACGGTGCCTTGATTTCCGACCGCGTAAAAGGTGCCATCGACCCAGAGGACATCATTGAGGTTGTTCGTGACGCCGGAGCTTCGGGAGGTCCATGTCAAACCATCGGGGGAGGTCAGCAGGGTTCCGTTGAAACCCACGGCGACGAATTGGTTGTTGAGCCAGCGGGTGCGCCAGATCCATTGAGAGGTTCCCGAGGGTACCTTCGACCATGAGGATCCATCCTGACTGGACAAGAGGGTTCCGTTTTCCCCGGAGGCGACCCATCGGTTTGGTGAAGCCTCAACGGAGGAGAGGAACGTGGAGACCGGTGAACTCAGTCGGGACCAGTTGGCTCCGTTGGTGGAATGGAGGAGGATGCCGGCGGAACCGGAAGCGACCCAGCGGGAGTTGTCGGCGGCAATTCCCTGAAGGGTGTTGGTCACCCCGGAGACCGAGGCGGACCACGCAAGGCCAAGCGTATTGATCTGGTTGGTCAGCACGACGGAGACCGCGACGCCGGCGGCATTGGTGTAGCGGTTGGTTATGACGAGCGGTTCAAAGGCTGCGGTGCTTTGGGAGATGATCCCGGAAGAACCAACCGCAACGAGCCTGCCAGGCTGGGATGCAACACCGAGGTACACGATGCCCGAGGCGTTTGTGGGGAGGAGGGCGGTGGACCAGGAAATGCCGCGATCGGATTGAAGGATGGTTGGACCATCTCCTACGGCCACGACGAGAGAGTTGGTGGTCGTCGTTGTGGTGATCACGACCTGACCGTTCGTGAACTGGGAGAGGGTATTGGTGGCTATGGACGCGTTGGTGGCCGCTGAGAAAAGCCAACTGCGTGGGGGTGAATCGGGCAGCGACCACTGGAAGGACGAAGTTGTGGTGGGACGGACGCCTGTGAGGACCAATCCTGCCCGGCCGGCGAAGACGGCGGCATCGGTATCCCAAAACCCCGCGAGGTAAGTGGCTTTTGGGGCTGGGGCCGAACGTCGCGTGTCCGTTTCGTCGACCCAGAGGTTGACGGCGAGTACTCCGGATCGGAGTTCGCTGTCACCGGCGATAAGGAGGGCTCCGGTGGGTTGGCCGGGGAGATCGGCACGGACTTCGAGGGCGGCTGCGTAGAGATCGCCGGTGGCTCCGCTGCTGACGGTGCGCCAATTGGTGCCGTTGCCGGAACTGTCGACGACAACCGCTCCCCCTTCGCCGACGGCGACGAAGCCTGTGGGGGTGGCGATGACGCGATTGAGGTTGGCGGTGGTCCGGCTGTTTTGCCGGCTCCAGTTGATGCCGTTGGAACTGGTGGCGATCAGGCCGCCCTCCCCGACGGTGACGAAGATGCCATTCGAGCGCCAGGTGACCCCCCGCAGCCAGACGCCGTTGAAGTTGTTGGAGCGACGTACCCAGTTGGTTCCGTCATCCGAGGTGTAGATGGCGGCGTTGTCGCCGACGGCAACGGCGCGGGTAGCCGAAGCGGTGATGCCTTCCAGCCAATCGGCGGTGTTGAGGTCGATGGTCTTGAAGGATGTGAAATCTTCGCTGACGAGGAGGGTCCCGGATTGGCCGCTGGCGATGAGGAGACGGGCGGTGTTGGTGGGCGTATTGCCGAAGTAGGTGGCGCTGCGGAGCCACCGTGAGGTGCCGGTGTTTTCCCGGGTCCAGTTGACGAGGTCCGTTGAGGTGAACAGTTGGCCGTACTCTGCCACAGCAACGACCGGCTCGCCGGAGCGTACGGCGAGGTCGGCGATGTTCGCACCAAAGGGAAGGGGGTTGGACCAGCGCCAGAGCAGGTTTGTGGAAGCCGCTGAGAGCGGGAGGACACCGAGCAGGAGGAGGAGGCCGGCGCGGATCAGGATGTTCATGCAGGGATTGGAGGCCACGCTAGGGAAGGTCCCGGGCATGGGCAAACCTGAGTTGGGGAGAAGTGTCGGGCAGCCTCGCGAGACGGTTCCTTGGCTTGCTTCATTGAGCGGTAACGCTGTGGAGGGCTTGCAGGCTCGATGCGGGCTGAGGACAAGGCACACGGAGGCGAAACCGCGTACATCCGGGAACCGAGGAAACCAGATCCAGGTCTCCGCCCATGTGGCGTGCGAGTTGCCGGCTGATGGCGAGTCCCAGTCCGCTCCCGCCGGTCTTGGTGGAAGACATCGGTGTAAACAGGCGCGGACCAAGATCCGGGGGAAGTCCAGGGCCGTCGTCTTCCACCACGAACTCCCAGTTTGGTTCCCGATAATCCGCGCGAATCCGGATGCTTCCTCCCACCTCCAGTGCCTGGGCGGCGTTGGTGCCCAGGTTTTCAAGGATCAGGAGGGTCAGATTGGCATTCCGGTTCTCCAGCAAGGGGCCTTCTGTGTGGGTGGTCTCCCATCGGGTGGAAGAACGACACGACGGATGGTTGCGGATGCGCCGGACGGATTCCTGGATGATTTCGAAAACGGGAATCTCAAAGCCGGCGAGGCCCTGCTCATCGCGCAGGACGCGCACCACATCGTCGATCATCGCGCGCATGCGTCGGGCGGAGTCAGCGGCATCCCGTGAATCGCCGCCGTTGGCGACCACGCTCTGGAGCGCGGCGAGCGGGTTGCGGAGGCCGTGGACGAGATGGGAGGCCACAGCCCCGATGGCGGAGGTCCTGGCGGCGAGGGAAAGCTCCCGGTTTGCCTGTTCCAGACGAGCCGAACGGTCGGCGAGAAGACGATTGGCGCGATCCAGGGAACGGAAGGCGCGGAGGAGGATGAAGGCAAGGGTTGCGCCGATGAGGACAAAGGCGACCCACACCTGGCGGAGGAGGCTGGCGTCGAGGCGGGCGTACTCCTGCGCAAGGTCCTGGCCGTCGAGCGTCAGGAAGGTGAATCCGACGACCTCTGTGGAACCGGAGGGACGTAGTGGGATCCACACGTCGAGACGTGGCTGTGGTTTCGGCCGGAATCCCACCATGGGTTGTGTGGACGATTCAGAGAAATCCTTGGGAAGCGGGGCGGCGTTGGTATCGCCAAGGAAAGTGGCGAAGAGCCGTCCTTCGGGGCTGTACGCTTGGACGGTTTCCACGCCTGGGAGATCGGGGACGATCGAAGCGGCGATGATGGCGGCCAGTGGATCGTCGCCCGCGGCCGGGTTTTCCGGATCATCCAGTTCCTGCTGGATGAGGGCGGCGAGGACGCGGGCATCGCGGACGGCGAGTTGTTGTCGGAGTTGATTGCGGAACGGGATGCGGACCGCGGCCATGGCGATGCCGAGGAGCACCAAGGCACCGAAGACCGCAGCGGCTCCGGGGGGGAGTCGTCGCAGGAGGCGGACGGGCTTTGGAAGGTCATTGGCCATTGGAGGCGCGGCGAGGGATCCATTGATTGGACCCGGCTAAGCTGAGGCTGGGTCTGTGCATCGTCAAAAGTCCACCTCGACGCCGGCCTGCCAGGTGTTCGCGTGGTAGTCATCCGCTTCCACGTTGGAGGTCTGGCGTTCGTGGAGGTACTCGGCGTAGGTGCGGAAGCGTGAAGTCCAGCGGTACTCGATGCGCGCCTCGAACTCCTCCTCGACGCGGGTTCTGGGGACGGGATCGAAGACCGAGACGATCTGGAGATCGAAGTCGTAGTTGGACTTCCGGACCAGTCCGCGGAACATCCATTTCCCGGGTTCCATCTGTGCGCTGAGGGAACCGCCCGTGCGGGTGTAATCAGAGAAACCCTCGCCGTCCTCGACGCGCCCGATCCGGAAGACCCGGGCGGTGGTCTGGAGCTTGAGGGGCGCGTACCAGGTCTGCTTCCAGGAAGCTTCGTAGCGGGTGTCGAAGGTGGTGAGCAGGGTTCCGGAGAGGGGTTGCCCGAGAGGGTCGGTTTGCTGGCGGGTATCGAAGGGCCGCTCGATGTACTGGAAGGAGACGTCGAAGCTGGAGTTCGTCTGGTATTGCCAGCCGGCGGAGGCTTTCGGTCCGAACTCCCAGTAACTCGACACGGGTTCCTTGAAGTGTTGGCGGGTGAGGACGTATTCGGCCTGAAGGTAAAGGCGGCCGGGAAGGGGATACCGGATCGAAGGGGCGAGGATCAGGGCATGACCGGAGGCCCGGATGGTTCCGGGTTGGCCGCCGAATTCCGAGGCGTCGAACACCTGCGCGGCGTGGAGGTGAGTGAAGGTCAGTCCGGAAACCAGATGGTTTCCGAAGTAGCGATAGGAGGCCTGACTCAGCAGGACGAGTTCATGCTTGGCCTCGTCGACCTCGGGAGCGGGTCGCACGGGTTGGACGAAGCGGCGTTCGTCACCGCTGAAGAAGATCGTGAACTGGTGCCCGTCGACCGGGAGTCGGGTCAGGAAATACTCGAGTCCGACCGTGACGATGGGCGTGTCGAGCGGCGTGAAGGGGGAGAGGAGCGGGTTGTCCTTGTAGCCGCCGCCGGCCTTGATCGTCAGCAGGGAGTCCCAGAGGGAAAGGCCAAGGGAATCCTCGTTCTCGCGGATGCCGGGCAGGTCGAAGGCCCCCGGGTGCGTTTGGAGCGGGAGGCACAGGAAGGCCGCCGCGATCAACCCGGCCCTGGAGGACGCGGGAAATCCAAGGACGAGCGGAAGCGGCCTACGGCGTGAAAGTTGGTTCATGGCGGCGGACACCAAAAAACCGGCGGCCGAGTTGGCCGCCGGTCTTTTCGGAACCCGTCAGGCGGGATGGGACGGTTCAGGGACGGCCGCCGCGGCCCTTGCCCTTGCCTTCGGTGCCACCGTCCACGGCGGGGCCGCTTTCCTTGAGCTTGGCGCGGAGATCGCGGACCTGCTCGCGGATGTCAGCGCGGAGCTGCTTGGTGTCATCAAGGAACTTCTCGCGGTTGGACTTCAGCTGTTCCTTGAGCTTGGCCTTGTCTTCGTCCGTGGCGCCCTTGATCTGGGCGACGAGTGCCTTCTGGTCTTCGGCGAACTTCTTGGCGGCGTTCTGGTACTGCTCGACGAGGGCCTTCAGGTCATCGGGCAGGGTGACATTACGGGGAATACCGAGCTTGGGCACTTCCACCTGCGGCGGGCGACCACCGCGTCCGGGACGCTCCGGGCGGACGGGCGGGTCACCGGCGAAGACGCTGGAGAAGGAAGCGACCGCCGCGGCGGCGGCGAGGGCGAACGTGAGCTTGCGGAACGAGTTCATAGAGTTTTGTGGTTGAACGTTGCGTGATGGACCGATCGCGGACCGTTGTTGCGGATCTGCTGGATCCATTTCTGATGATGTCCAATGCAGGCGGGATGCCAAGGAACGGGGGTTGGTGCCTGTGTTGTAAGTAGCTTGTTATGATTTGATTAGAGACTTCATCTCCTTCGGGTCCCGTGTGGGGTTTGCCCCCAACGGGGGCTTTGCCCCGGGGGTTGGCTTTCCTGTTGGGGATATTCCCCCAATCTCCGCCGGGCGAACTTCATTGCGTGCTGCCGGGATCCCCGCGCTTCTCGTCCGTCGCCGGCTTCTGGGGCGCGAGGCGATAGCGGAGGTAATCGCGGGAAACCCCGAGGAGGCGTGCCGCGGCGGAGACGTTCTCGTCGCTTTGCTCGAGGGCATGCCGGATGAGGTGGAGGATCGCGTCCTCGAGGGAAAATCCGGATTCGGGGAAACGGAAGGACGGATTGAACCAGTCTTCGGAGCGCAGCGGGGATGTCCCCGCGGCGGGTGTCGAAAGTTGGGGAGCGGCGGCGGTGGCTCCCAGGAGCGAGTGGAATTCGAGGGCCGGTCCGTCCTCGAAGACGAGCGCCCGTTCGATTTCGTGGGACAGTTCGCGGACGTTTCCCGGCCATCCGTAATGCAGCAGGCGGCGCTCGCCCAGGATTGAGATGGGGCGGGCGGGCAGGCGTTGGCGTCGACAGACCCGCTGGATGAGGTGTTCGGCGAGGCGCAGGATGTCGCCGCCGCGCTCCCGCAACGGAGGGATCACCACCCGGAAAAGGTCCAGCCGGTGGTACAGGTCTTCGCGGAACTTTCCTTCCGTGACCGCCAACTTGAGATCGCGGTTGGCCGCCGTGATGACCCGGACGTCGACGGGGATGAGATGATTGCCGCCGACGCGGCGGATGCGGCGTTCCTCGATCGCGGTGAGGATCTTTCCCTGAACGCTGGTGGAGAGGGAGTTGACCTCGTCGAGGAAGAGGGTTCCGCCGATCGCTGCCTCGAACAGGCCCAGCCTTGTGGAACGGGCGTCGGTGAAGGCCCCGCGTTCGTGTCCGAAGAGTTCGGATTCGGCGAGGGAATCGGGGATTGCGGAGCAATTGGCCTCGATGAAGGGACCGTCGGAGCGGGGGCCGCGTTGGTGGAGCCAGCGGGCGAGCGTGGTTTTACCGGTGCCTGTTTCGCCCAGCAGGAGGACGGGAGGGAGGTTGGTCTCCAACCGGCGGTCGGCGGAAAGGATGCGTTGGAGTTGGGATTCCAGTGGGCTGAGCTGATCGCCGAAGAAGAACCCAAGTTCCGGGGCTTCACCGCGGCGGTGTTCCTCGGCGCGGGACGATTGCCGGTTCCGGCGGGCCCGGGCGAGGGTGAGGGCGAGGGCATCCGGATCGAAGGGCTTGGTGAGATAATCGATGGCCCCCAGCTGGATGGCCTCGACGGCTCCCCGGATGCCGCCCTCGGCGGTCATGACGATGGCTCCTGTGTGGCTGCCAAAGGCCTTTTCACGGAGCAGGTCCGTTCCCAGGCCGTCGGGCAGGTTCACATCCAGCAGGACAAAATCGAAGTTGAGCTCATTCGCCAGACGGCGGGCGGCGCTGACCGAGTCCGCGACGGACACGTCGGCTCCCAGACGTTCCAGGGTGGCGGCGATGTGGCGACGGAGGAGGGCTTCATCGTCGAGGACGAGGACGGTGAGACCGGTGAGCGGCGTGGAGGCCATGGCGGGAGGATCCCCGTGGCGTGGCTGGAGTCCAAATGGATTCTCGGTGGACCCGGACTTCGCTGTTGATGGGAGGCTGCATCCACCCAAAGCTCCCGCCCCCATGTCGAAGCCGGTGTTAGGTCGTGGATTGAGCAGCCTCCTGAACGGGGCGGGAGGGCGTGTGCCCATCGCCGGAGAAGTGGCCGGCGATCCCGGAGGGGTTCAGCTGCTCCTGCGTGGAACGGATGGCAAGGAATTGGTGATGCCGGCGCCGGTGCCGGTGCAGGACGGACCTCATCCCTTTCCCCGATGGGCGTTGGCGGGGGCGTTGGTGGCGGATGTCCTGTTGGTCCTGGTGGCGGGATGGCTGGTGATGGAGCACGGGGGTTGGCCACGATACATCGCTGCCGGGATCCTGATGGTCGTCGGAGCCTGCGTCCTGTCCACTGCGGTGTGGCTCCGGGGGCAGCCGGCCGTTCGCGAACTCGAATCATTGAATCCGCTTGCCGAGGAAAAGCCCCGGTTGCGGGTGCAGTTCATGGATGAATTGCCGCGTCGGCGGGACTGATCCTGGGGAGGGGCGCGTCGGCTGAAAACTTTGCCGTTCCGCGTTCTTGGCGATGAGGCCGGGCCTGCCGTAGGCTTTCGGCATGAAGCCCCTGTTGATGGCCATGGCGGTGGCGTGCTGTGCCTTGGTGGTCCGCGCTGCGGACTCGTACACGCTGGCAGTGATCCCGAAAGGGACCACGCATGAGTTCTGGAAATCCATCCATGCCGGTGCCGTGAAGGCGCAGCGGGAATTGGAAAAGGAGGGGACCAAGGTCCGGCTTTATTGGAAGGGACCCCTTCGCGAAGACGACCGCGACCAGCAGATCCAGGTGGTTGAGAACTTCACCTCCCGCCGCGTCAGCGGGATCGTGCTGGCACCGCTGGACTCGCAGGCGCTCGTGAATCCGGTGGCCAGTGCCAAGCAGGCCGGCGTGCCAACGGTGGTCATCGATTCGGACCTGAAGTCGGACAAGCAGGTGAGCTTCGTGGCCACGGACAACTTCAAGGGTGGGCAGATGGGCGGGGAACATCTGGTGAAGCTTCTCGGCGGCAAGGGCAGCGTCCTGTTGCTGCGCTACCAGGTGGGCAGCGCCAGCACCGAAGCCCGCGAAGCCGGTTTCCTCGACGCGATCCAGAAGCATCCGGACATCAAGATCGTTTCGGCGGACCAGTACTCCGGTGCCACGCGGGAACTGGCGTATCAGGCGGCGCAGAACCTCCTGAACCGGTATGGATCCAAGATCCAAGGTGTGTTCTGTCCGTGCGAGGCGGTGACCGTCGGCATGACCAAGGCGCTTCAGGACCGTGGCCTTGCCGGTGGCAAGGTGAAGGTCGTGGGCTTCGATGCCGGGACGCAGTCCGTCCGGGATCTCCAAGGTGGCGACGTCCAGGCATTGGTCGTCCAGAACCCGGTCCGCATGGGATATCTCGGCGTGGTGACGATGGTCCGGCACCTTCAGGGCAAGCCGGTGGAGAAGCGGGTCGACACCGGGGTCTCGGTGGCGACCAAGGAAAACATGAAGCAGCCGGAGATCGACGAGCTTTTGAATCCGCCGTTGAAGCAGTACCTCGACGAGTAGGCTTCGACCTTGGTCTCAGCTTCGACCGACATGCGACTTCGCCTGAATGGCATCCGGAAGTCCTTTGGTGCCACCCAGGCATTGAAGGGCGTTTCCTTGTCGGCGCGTGCTGGAGCGGGGCTTGCGGTGATCGGGGAGAACGGGGCGGGCAAGAGCACCCTCATGAAGGTGCTGAGCGGTGCGCACGCCCCCGACGCGGGCACCATGGAACTCGACGGGGAACGCTACGCGCCATCGGATCCGTTGGAAGCGCGGCGTCGTGGCGTCGCGATGATCTATCAGGAGCTCAACCTCGCCCCGCACCTCACCGTCGAAGAGAACATCGTGCTTGGGGTGGAGCCATCACGATGGGGCTTGCTCGATCGCCGGCGGCGACGCGAGGAGGCGCGGAAGGTCCTGGCGGACCTGCACACGTCCATCTCGCCGTCCGCTCCCGTCTCCGCCCTCACGATTGCCCAGCAGCAGTTGGTGGAGATTGCGCGGGCGCTTGTGCACGAACCTCGGGTCCTCATCCTCGACGAACCGACCAGCTCGCTGACGGGTGTCGATGTGGAGCACCTGTACGCTGTCCTTGATCGGTTGCGGGCCCGGGGGGTGAGCATTCTTTACATCAGCCACTTCCTGGAAGAGTGCCAGCGGGTGTGTTCGGACTACGTCGTCCTGCGGGATGGCGAGTCGGTGGGGGCCGGGGACCTGACCACGATTCCGATGCGCGAGATCATCCGGATGATGGTTGGCCGTGAGGTGAACGAGTTGTATCCGCGCACG
>JBIKWS010000792.1:0-2594 GCA_044356195.1 Cyanophyceae cyanobacterium | reverse complement strand
ACTTGGTGGAGTCGAACTGCTCCTGGTTCTCGACGAGCGGATTGCCGAAGAAGTTCTCGCCGGCGTTGACCGTGGTGGAGAACGGAATGACGAGGGCGGGTTCGCCGTTGACCTCGTCGCGCGGCGAGAATGGGATGCAATAGCGGTTGAACGCTTCGAGCGTGAGGAGGTTGGCGCGACGCACGTCGGGTGACGACAGCACGGCGCGCCAGGTGGCATCGCTGGAAGCGTCGGCGGCCTGCGGATCGTGGGGCAGGAGCTGGAAGAGATCGTACCGGAGGGAGAACCGCGTGAGGTCCGGTTGCGTGTTGTTGAAGCCGAGCTGGCTCTTGAGGTTGAGGGTCCAGTTCTCGTTCATGCGGGCCATGGCATCGGCGAGACCGGCGTCGCCGAGACCGCCGACATAGGCATTCCAGAATCCGTCGCCGTCGTTGTCCTGCATGTTGCCGATGACGCGGGAGCGGATGATGCGGTTGAGGAAGTCGGAACCGGCACCGCGGCGATCGCCCGGGAGGAACGCGGTCTCGAAATCGTAGGCGCGGGCGGCGAGGTAGGTGTAGCGCGCGGCGAGGTCGAACTGGGCACGGTACTTCTGGAGCGCGTCATTCCTGAAGACGCGGTAGGCCATGTCCTTGTGTCGGGCCTTGGCGACGGCGGCGGAGGTTTCGAAGCGGAAGCGCTTGAACTCCTGGAGCAGTCGGAATCCGCGGGTGATCGCGGACTGGTAGGCGGAGGTCTGCTGCTGGATGCCCTCGAGCTGCGTCATGAGATCGTAGCGCAGGGCGGTCTCGTTGCGGATCAGCGTCTGGAGCTCGGTGATGGCCTCGCGCAGGGCGAGGGAACCGTCGAGCTGGGCGAGCCGGAGTTCGGTCCGCAATTCGACGCCATCGCGTGCGGCCTCCATGGAGAGGGCGGAGCCTTCGGCGACGTTGGCGAGGCCTACGTAGATCCCGGAGGCAACCTTTCCGAGGAGCTTGGCGACCAGGCGTGCGCCGAAGGAGGGATCGACGGAAGTGCCGACGGCCTTGGGCAGACCGTCGGTGCCGGCGTCGACGGCTTCGTTGATGTCCTTGCCGACGGCGTTGAGGATCTGGGCGGTGAACCGGATGGTCGCGATGGAGATGTTGAGGCCTTCGACCTCGGAGTTCCGGTCCTTGATCACCTGGATGCGATCCGTCTCGATATTGAAGCGGGCCTCGAGCAGGGCGGCGCGGTCATCGATCTCGGCGATGAGGTTGTTGTACTCGGTCAGGCGTGTGAGGTAGGTGCCGACGGACTGGAGCAGCGCAGAACGCGTCTGCTGGAGCTCGCCGGTGGAAAGGCGGTCGGTGAACGCCGTGGGCTTGGTGATGCCGAAGGCGTCGGTGACCGTGTAAGGCACGGTGGTGGACGTGGTGCGGATCAGGCCATCGGCTCCGATGCCAACCTCCAGAGAGCCGTTGGAAGCGAAGGTGAAGGGGTTCTCCGTGTATTGGATGGAGACCGACTTCTGCCGCAGGGCGAGGTTCGCTGGATTGCGGACGAGCCCGAGGAGCGCCGACGGATCGATATAGTCATAGTGCAGGTAGTCGGGTCCCGTATAACCGGCGGGGTAGATGCCACCGGGTCCGATGTCCTCGCGGTAGGGTTGGCCGAACACCTCGATGAGGCGGCTCTGGAAGTCGAACTCCTGGGCGCGGACCTCGGACTGGAAGGAAGCGAGGTCGTCGGCCTGCTGGCGGAGGCGCTGGGTGTTTCCGGCGGCGTAGTAGAAGGTGGTGACGGCGGTGGAGAGGGACATCACGGCGCGTTCGTAGATCTGTTCGAAGTGGGTTTGTTCGCCATCGGCAGCAGCGACGGAGATGTCGAAGGGCATGACGCCCCGTTCGAGGCCGAGGGGATTCAGGCCACGATCGGCGTTGTCGACCTCGTTCTGGATGCGTTCGTAGGCGGCGGTGATCTCATTGAAGTCGGGCTGCGTGCCGCGGTCGATGGGGCGGACCCCGGCGATGGGAACGCGCGGACCGGCTTCGGGGAGCAGGGCATTGCCGAGCATCCAATCGAAGTAGGCACCCTGGCCTGCGCGGGTGGCCCAATCGGCGACGCCCCACGCGCGGGTGCGGTTCTGGTCCTTGTAGCCCTGCCATTGGCCTTCGGGGTTTTCGGTGAACCGGTCGCGGTAGGTAAGGTTCACGATCTCGGCACCGGTGCGGGCCTTGGCGGCGGCGCCGCGGATGAACTTCTGTTCCTCGGCGAAGTCGACGGAGACATCGACCCCGTTGACCTCGTCGAGTTCGGTGCGCGGAACCCACGTGAAGAGCGGGTTGATGGCGAGGCGGTAGTAATACTTCAGGCTGGAGAGGTAATGGCCCCAGGCGTCGCCGTGGCCTTGCGGGTAGTAGAACTGGGCGTCGGCGGCGTCGATGTTGCCGTCGATGCGGCCCTGGGCATCGCGGACGTCGTAGTTGGCCATGTAGGCGACGCGGCCGAGTTCGCCGGCGGTGTTCCAGCGGAGCCGGTTGTAGACAGGCGGACGGGTGATGGACGGCTCCGTGGAATCATCGCGTCCGCGCAGCAGGGCCAGTTCCTCGGCGAGGAGATCCGGTGTGGCGGCG
>JBIKWS010000093.1:0-9327 GCA_044356195.1 Cyanophyceae cyanobacterium | reverse complement strand
CGCCAGGGTTCCCAGCAACTGACAGGCGCGTTGGCAGGCGGCACCGATCAGTACCGGGATCTCCGGCACGGCCTGTGCCTCCAGCGGCTCGCGGGATTCCCACAGCAGGACCAATTGCCGGAGGGCCGAGGCCACCGACACCACCGAAGGATCCTCGGCCAGCCGTTCCGAAATGGCGACGGCACACTGCGCCGCGTGCCGGTGCAACCCCATGCGGCAGGCATGGATCAACAAGGCCACCGCCTCGGTGGCGTCCCGGCCGCGGCCCCTGGCTTCGAGGCCAGCCACACTGAGCAACCACCGATTCACCGTCGCCTCCTCCACCGTCGCGCCGTGGATTCCCGCCTCCACCAGCGCGCCCTCCACCAACGGAGTCCAGACGCAGGTCCAGTGCTCGAACAGCCGATCCAGGTTCTGTCCCGTGACGAAATCCGGACCTGCCTTCAGCTCGCCAAGCGCCACACCCAGAAACGCAAGGCTGTGCAGGAACCGGCTCAACTTCCGGTGCCGGACCTTCCGATAGAGATCCAGTTCCAGGTCCCGGACCTTTGAATCCGTCGTGCTCAACCGAAGACTCTCCGCCGTGCTTCGGGCGTCCTGCACCAACGGAACCACGCCCGCCCCGGGGCAAACCTCGCCCAGGCCGGTCCCGCCCATGATGCGCAGCGCCAGCCCCAGCACCGCCTGTCCCTCGGCATCCATCGCCCCCTTCACCAGACACGACCGGATGCCATCCATCAGGTCCTCCCGTGTAGGCCCCGGATGATTCCGCAGCTGCGCCATCCGACACGCCTGCTCCAGCGCCGCGATCCCGTCCGCCGTCGACAGGCTTGTCAGCCAGCGTTCCTGCCGGGTCGTCCTGCCCAACTCCACCAACACCCGAGCCGCCACCTCCCGCGCTGCCTCGGCCCCCGGCAGCCGGCCGGACGCCCGCCACAACTCATTCCAATACCACGGCGATACCATGCCCGCGCTGTACCCATTCAACGCATCCAACGCTTCAAACCCATACCGCACCAGAACGCCCTCTTCCTTCCCCTCCGTCGCCGACGACGTCAGGAGGCGCTTCCTCCCCTCCGCGCCCCTCGGGTCGCCGCCGACGTCCGGAGGCGTCCCTTCAACTCCTCCCGGCAACACCACCGAATGGAACCCACCCGTCACCACCACCACCCGCCCCTCGCCCACTTCCAACTCCCGCCGGATGGCCCCGACCATCGCCACTTCCCGCGCGAGGGTCCCATCGCGTTCCAGAGCCTCCTCCTCGGAATCCACCCGGGCGAAGTGGCACCACGCCCCCACATCCCGCATGAACCGCCGCACCGTCTCCAACTCCGCATCGGCCGCTTCCCCGATCCGTGTCTCGAAGAGATGTTCCCAAAGGTCATTGTGATCGCGGCAACCACAACGCCTCGCCAACTCCCGAAGATACCGGCTCCGCTGCAGGTGCCGTTCATCGAGCAAGGATTCCACCCGGGGCGGGCCACATTCCACCGCCGACTCCACTTTCTTCTGCGCCGCGAAATCCAGGTCGATGAATCGCAGTCGCGCATTCAATTCCGATCCCACCCGAAGCGCCACCCACTCCGGGGATGTCTCACAGAAAGGATAGTACGCCGCGTGCCGCGCCACTCCCGGAAACGCGGGCGTCCGCTCGCCGCCCGGGGCCTCCGTCGGTTCCTCCCTCGGACAACTGACATAGACCGCCACCGGTGGATGCGTCGCCGGATCCAGCAATTGGGGAATCAGGGGCGTGAACGACGCGGGCCCCTCGACCAGCACCGCGACGGGCTTCCAAAGGCGCAGGAGGCGCTCCAGGAACCGCGCACACACCGGGCTATGATGGCGGATCGGAAAGTACGCCACCCGATCCGAGAGCAGCGCGTCGAGTCGCGATTCGAGACTTTGCTGGCTCACGGGCGAAGCGACTTGCGGGCCTCGTAGAACTGCTGCCAGGCGGCGCTGGTCCTGCCACGGACCTTGGCCACGACCTCGAAGTAGTTCCGCAGCTTGGCGGCGTCGTCCGGATTGTCCTTCAGGATGGTCCCCACGATCTGGCGGGCGACGTGGCCCCCTTCCATGCGGCCATTCCCGAAGTGCGCCGCCTCCAGCGCGGCCGAGTGGCTCACGGCCACCGCCTCGGCCGTCGACATCACCGTCGAAGGCTTCTCCACGACCGTGCCCTCCGCCGTCCGGCCGAGCCGCAGGTCCTGGAAGGTCGTCACCAGCAGGTCGAGGACGTCCGCGGGCGTCTCCACGTCCACGGCGGACTCCCTCAGCAACACCGCCGTCTGGGCCCGCACGAGGGACAGTTCCTGGGCCTTGTCCGACAACGGAGCGACCGTCTCGAAATTGAACCGTCGCTTCAGCGCGCCTGACATCTCGTGCACGCCACGGTCCCGCAGGTTCGCCGTGCCAATGAGGTTGAATCCCTTCGAGGCAAACACCACTCCGTCCTCACCGCCCAGTTCCGGCACCTGGATGCACTTGTCCGACATCAGGCTCACCAGGACGTCCTGGATCTCCGGTTGGCACCGCGTCAATTCCTCGAACCGCACCACCGCCCCCATCCGCATTCCCTGGTAAACCGGCGAGGGCACCAGCGCCCGCGGACTCGGGCCTTCCGCCAGCAGCATCGCATAGTTCCAGCTGTAGCGGATCTGGTCCTCCGTCGTGCCGGCCGTGCCCTGCACCGTCAGCATCGACGTCCCGGAAATGGCGCAGGCCAGCAGCTCCGACAACATCGACTTCGCGGTCCCGGGTTCACCCACCAGCAACAGCCCGCGACTTCCGAGCAGCGTCACGATGCACCGCTCCACGAGGGCCTCGTCCCCGTAGAATTTCTGCGTGATCACCACCTTCGTGCGTCGCCCGCCGGACTCGACCGTCACGGGAGAATCCGAACCGGTGATGAACTGGCGAACCGCGCGCGGTGAAAGCTTCCAACCCGCAGGCCGTGCTCCCTTGTCCGACGCCGCCAACGCCGCCAACTCTTCCGCATACACCTGCTCGGCTGGTGCCCGGACCACCTTCGATGCCGGATTACTCATGCGCTTCGCCTCCGGCTTCCTCCGCCTTGCCGCTGATCTTTCCCAGGTCGCCGATGGCCTCCGAGTACGCGATCACCGGCACCTCACCGAACGCCACCAGCCTCGGATCCGACTCGTCCCCCGGCTCGTCGTAGACGTAGCTCCCGATGGCCACCGACGCGTGCCGGACGAAGAACACCTTGCCGAGCGTCACCTCCGATTCCATGTCCATTCCCACGAACATGCCTTCCGTGCCGACGAACACGTCCACGCCCGCCGAAGGAAACGTCTTCAGGTAGAAATTGATCCCACCTGCGTCGCACACCGAGCCCCGGGTCCACCCCAACCGCTCGGCACGTCCCTTGAAGGTCATCCCGTTGAGCGTGGTGCCAGCGTATCGATCCCCCATGAGTCGCCCGGCATCGGGTGGCTCGACCAGGACCACCGGACGTTCCAGCTGGGCGAAGGGTGGCTCGACGTCGTAGTCGGCGAGGTGCTTCACCCACGCGGTCCGCTGCGCCGCCTCCAACTCCAGTGGATGCAGGATCCCCACCGTCACGGTGGCCTCCAGTTCCGCGGGATCGTCCGCGACATCGGTCAGCGTGCGATCTTCCAGAGCCCGGAAGGTGGCCGTCAACGCGCCCTTGGCATCGTACGCGCCCCAGACGAGACGCTGCGCGAACGGGAACAGCAACGGATGCAGCAGGAACAACTCCCGCCACCGTGCGGCGGACCACCGGAACTGCCGGACCATCAGCGTCTCCATCCGGAGCAACTGCGATTTCACCGCCTCCTTCAATCCCGCGGTGATCTCCTTGAACTCAGCCTTCAACTCCTCCGGAGCGCTGTCCGGAATCTTCGCCACCTTCTTGCCCGTCGCCGCATCCCGGAACGCCAGCTTGAAGTCCGGCGTGAGACGAACCTCGATCCGGGTCTTGCCCGCATCCACGATCCGCGTTTGCCCCGGCTCGAACCCCAACCATGGCACCACCAGGTCGCCCAATTCCTCCACGGTCAACCCGCGGACTCGCGCGGCCTCCGCGAACGCGTCCGACGCCGCCTTGCCGATGTTCTTGTTCTTGGACCGGTACCGGATCGTCATCGCGTCGACGGCGAGCAAGGCCGCATCCGATCCCATCAGCGCCAGCGCCTGCACCCCATACTCCGCGAGCTTGCCCCGCATCGCGTCGGCCCATTCCCGGATCTGACGGCTCAGCACGGGCACCAGACGTCCGTCGCCCAGCAAGGCTGCGAAGGCCAGCGCCCACCGGTCGTCGGCGTCGCAGTCGCTGGCGAAGTAGGCCTTCAACACCGCCAGCGCGAGGTCACCCGAAGTGCTGCGATCGATCCGCGAAAGGAGCGGGCGCGCCTCGATGTCCGCCCGCATCTCCTTCACCCGCGACTGGCGGAAGAGCAGATACCGCAGGGTGTCGACATCGACGGGCTTCCCATCCGAATACTTCGGCAGCGGCAGTTGCTTCACGTCCAGCCAGGACGCCGGCGATGGCCCCGCCTTCGCCAGGCACCGGGCGATCCGTTCCTTCATCTCGGCGGGACTGATGCCCTCGCCGCCCGCCCCCAACTTTTCCAACGCCAGGAGGATCGCGTCGCGGACGCTGTCATCCGACTCCTTCTCCAATCGCCCCTTCAACTCCGCCACGGCCTCCGGCGAACCCAGTGCCTGCAACCACGCCACCGCCGCCAATCGAACATCCGCCCGCTTCGCCGACCACAGGCCGGCGGCGCGTTCCAACCGCGATCCACCCAGCTTCGCCAGCGAGGTTGCCGCCATGTCTCGCACTGGCCGCGACTTGTGCGCCAGGCATTCCCAGACCTGTTCCTCGATCACGTCGGGAAACTGCTGCATGCCCAGGCGCACGGCCTTCGCCACCAACCCGCCTTCACTCGACGCCTTCAACGCGCTGAACCGTTCGCGGATCCAGCCCGCGTCTTCCGGAGTCCGCACCTTTCCCCACGCGATCAACGCCTGGACATGAACCTCCGGCAGGTCCGCCGCGAACGCCGCCTCCACGACCGAACGCGCATCGCGTCCGGCCTTCGCCACGGCAGCATCCACCAGATCGATCCGCCATTGCGCCACCGTGGGCCTCCGCCACGCACCGCATTTCAAGGGTGCCCGCAGGATCTGCTCCAGTGCCTCGCGCGGCGCGGGCCAGCGATGCGTGGCCAGCCAGACGCCGGCCGTTCGTTGATCCTCCGTGATCTCGCCGTCGTCCTTTCGGTTCTGGCTGGCGAGCATCGCGAGCCCCTTCTCCTCAGCCCGCTTCCCAAAGCGCGAGGGATCCACCTCCGCCAGTGCCGCCGCGAGTCGGAAACTCTGCCACGGATCGGCAAGCCGCTGGGTGGCTTCATCGGCCACGCCCGTGAACCGGGCAGGGTCCTTCGACAAGGCGATCAGCCAGTGGTCCGCCCCGATCCGTTCGATGTCGGGAAGCCGGACGACGGCGGAAAGGATCCGGTGCCGCCGTTCCGGATCCACCCGGAGGAACAGTTCGCCCACCTCCTTCGGCGGTTCCTTGAGCCTCCCGAAACTCCGGTAGAGCCCGGCAAGCACTTCATCCGACATCGCCAGCAACGCCCGGCCGCCGGGAGGGATCTCCGTCGAACCCGGCGTGACGCAGGGAAGCTGGTTCGCGATCAGCCGGGCGATCAATGACGGTTCACAACCCACTCGTTGCAGCGTCGCCATCGCCAGGGGGAGTTCGTCGGCGAGATCAGGTCGACTGCGGATCTTCCAAAGCCAGCCAGCGGGCACGTCGTACATGCCCGCGTGACGGCAGGCCCCGAGGAACCGCTCCATCTGTTCGTCGGCCGCGGACGGGAGCGGGAAGGCGTCACTCAGGTCGGACGGCACCCAGATCCAGTTCGGCATCTTGGGAGCCTTGACCTTCGGGTCCTCCTGCCCTGTCTTGATCCACGCCAGCCAGAACGGGTTGCCCCAGTAGTCCGCTTTGGAATGACGCAAGGAAAGCTGGGTCAGGACTTCAACGAGGGTCGCCATGGCTGGGATGCGGTGAAATGTTCGCCCGACCCTTTGCCAGCTTTCCCAACCGCCCGCCACCGGAAACACCCGGTTCCTGATCACGGGGGCGCATCTGGACACTGCCCCCTTATGGAAAGGATTCGGGGCGGCGACGAGGACGTCGCCACCCCGTTCCTGTTTTCATGGGAGGGGAGCGCCCGGATGCACCCCACCCCCTTCCGCGATCACTTCCGCGGTGGTTCGAGTTCCCGGACAGCGGCTCCGTGGGAGTCGCTCAGCACGAGGACGGCGAGCTTCTCGACGCGGTTGATTTCATCCGGTGCGAGCATCGGGTAATCGAGACCGGAACCTTCGCCAGGGGTCCCACCACCGCGCCGCGAGGCAGGTGAAGGCTGGACGTTGGCGGAGTCGTTCAGGCTGGCGTAGTCAAACTTGCCGCGGAGGTCGGTGTAGCCGTCCTTCAGGAAGCGTACGCCCCCGCCCTGGAGTCGGGCGTACACCTTCACATACGCCTTCGATACCGCCTTGTCGGAGGACTGATCACGGACTTCAAGTCGCCCCTGGTTCTCGGAAACCGCGAGCTTGAACGTGTTGGCGTGGTACGCCTGCGTCCGGCGACGTCCGCCACCCAGCACTTCAACCAGCACGTTGGCCTGGGCAAAGCGGCCGGGCACCTGGATCTCGATCGTGTCACGACCCTCCGGCAAGGCCTGTACCGCCGAGAGCGTCGGCTTGATGATCGAGAAACGGTTGGGATCCGACGTCACGAACGGGCTGCTGCTGAACAGGAACTCCGGATCCATGAGGTAATAGTTCACCGTGACCTCGCGGAGGTTGCGCCACGTCAGGGACACGGTGCGATTCTCCACCTTGAAGTCGAAGGTCGACTCCGCTGCCGCCAGTTCCGCCTGTTGCTTCTCGCGATCAGGCTGGTCGCCCGGACGCGTGACCTTGCGGCCCTCGATCTCGTCGAGTTGGGCGGTTACCTCGGCAAAGAGGCCACGCCAGCGATCCACCGGGTGATCCGCGTAACGCGCGGCAATCCCGCGGGCATCCGCGAGCCGTTCCTCGTAAAGGGCGGCATAACTGCGGAGGTAATCCAACTGGAGGCGCGTGGGCAGGGAGTCGAGGGCGGTGATTCCCTTGAGCCGTGCGAGCGCCTCTTCGATGCGATCCTGCAGGAACAGGTGGTAGACCACGCTCAACTGGTCCATGGGATCGAGGGTGGCGCGATACCCGAGGATCCGGAGGAGGTGTTGATACTGGGCGCGGATGACCGGATTGGCGATGCGGTGCTCGGAACCGACGCGGTGCGCGCGCTGGTTGACGAGAGGCGAGTACTCGAGGTGCTCGTAGCTGCGACGGTCGATGGGATCGATGGTGACCAGCTTCGTGGCGAGGTAGTCGCCGCAGACCGCGATGAAATCATCTCGATGCCGCAACCACTCGCGCAGGGTGGTCGCGTCGTTGTGGACGACCGCGTACCGGTAGAGCGGCTCACTCCAGACATGATGCCGACCGAGGAAGGCAATGATCCGGCGGAAGAAGTCGACGCTGTTCCGCGCGCGCCACGCCACCTTCTCGAGGTCGAGGCGAGCGAGGTTGTTCTGTTCGAGGAACGCGAAAACCTCGGCCTCGGTTCCCTGCTGGGAGATGTAGTCCCAGGACGCGGTATCGACCTTCGAGAGCTGCCGGACGACCTGGAAGTCGAGGGACTTCGCCGTGCCCGCCGCTGTCCCGGCGATGCTGGCTTGCGCGGGGAAATGCGGGAACGGAGTCGCGTTCGTGGACGGGGCCGGGAAGTAGAAGTGATACTCGAACTGACCCGTGGCGTAGGGCTCGAGCCGGACGTACCGGCTCTGGGTCACCTTGCCGCCCAGCACGGGGATCGCGCCCCGCGGAATCTGCGTCAGGAGGTCCACCTTGATCGGAGAAGACCCCGGATTGCCCACCACGAGATGGGCACCGTACACGACGCCGCTCAGGAATTCCTCGGTGACGAACTTGTCGAACTTCTCGTTGCCCTCGACGCGATAGCGGTCGCCCTGGCGAAAGTACGATTCGCTGACCAGGAGCGCCGGGGTCGAGGGACCGGGCTTGGCGGCAGGCTTGAATTGCTTCTGGAAGACGATCACCGGCCCGGCGGTGATGAAGGTGAAGGTGCTGCCTTCGGACTTCACCGTGTGGGCGGGCGCCTCGAAGGGCAGGTCGAGCACCGCGAGCACGAGCAGCATCTCGGTGAAGTTGCGGTTCGCCTCGGCGAAATGCGGGGAGAGGAACGGGGCTTTGCCATCCCAGAATCCGAAGTCACGCCAGAAGGCGTTGATCGAGACGAGCGCGGCGTGCTGAACCTCGATGGGAAGCCGGTAGTAGTTGTTTTCGGCCCACTCCTTGGTCTGCCCCAATGGGCGGTAGTAAGAACGGGCAAGAGCCAGTCCCCGCTCAGCCTTTGCGAAGTAGACACCCGCGACAGGTTGGTCCGCCAGTTCAATTAACTGCTCGGACTCGAGTCCCATCTCTCCGACTCCCATCGGCGCCGAAGCAGGAGAAGCCGGCTGGCCAGCCCCCCCAAGTCCACCTCCAGCAACTCGGCCGTTCCCACGGCGTCGGGACATGAGTTCGGTTGCCGGGGCCGGGGCGCCAGCCGCCACTCCGGGAAGGGCCGTTGTATTCATGGGCCGCGACTTGGCATCGGCCTCGGCGAGTCCATAGCGCACCGCATTGTCGGCTTCCCGACGGAACCGATCCGAGGGCGAGTTCGTCACTTCGCCGACAGCTTCCTCCATCGCGCGGCCACGCAGGGCAGTCTCAAAGATCCGATCGGCCTTATCGGGATCGGGGGGAAGGAGCTCCCACAGTTCGCGGAGATTGCGGGCCGTGTTGGTGGCCTCGCCGGGAAGGCGCTGGGCCAGCAAAGCCCGCTCGAAGACGTTCAGCCGGGCATAGGCCCAGGGCTCCAGATGCCGCGTGAGATCCAGTGCGAGCAGGTACTCGTCGAGGAAGGTCTTGTCCTTCTTGTTCCTCAGGTACGGCTGGACGACGTCGGCAAAGAACTTCGGATCCTTGCGGCTGAGGAAGTAGTTCAGCTCGTGACAGGCAAACTCGGAGTACCGGGCACGCTTCTCGGCGTCCGTCAGCTTGGGCCATTGGAGGATCCAGCTGAACTTCGCGAGGTTGGGATCGGGATTGAGCGTGGTCAGGAGCGCGTGGACCGAGGCGAGGGTGTCGTAGGTTTCCAGGTCTCCCGCCAGGAGGTTCGTGATCGTGAGGGTCGCACCCTTGCCCAGGATGTTGACC
>JBIKWS010000092.1:0-9329 GCA_044356195.1 Cyanophyceae cyanobacterium | reverse complement strand
GGGGCGAATAGGTGGTGAACCCGGCTTGCTGGTCCTCGCGACCAACGCGGTTGTCGGAGTCCGGTTGAAGGATGGTGGTGAGGAATTCCGGCATCCGTTTGGTGAGGGATACTTCTGTCACGCGAGCGACCCGATTGTTCGCGAGAACGAGGTTTTCGTGAGTTCTGCCGATCACGGGGGGCAGTTGCTGAAGTTCGGAAAGGGGCAGGTCGAGTTGGTGTGGAAGACGCGCGAGTTCGGCAACTTCATGTCGACCCCCGTGGTGCGGGACGGTCATCTCTACGGCATCAATGCCTGTGGAGTAAAAGCGGCGGACACAGCGCTGGCCTGTGTGGAATGGAAGACGGGCAAGGTGCTCTGGACGGAGAAGGGTTTCGGCTGGGGTTCCCTGATTGCCTCCGAGGACGGAAAGTTGTTTCTGCTGAGCGACAAGGGAGAGCTGACGCTGGCGTCCGTATCCCCCAGCGGGTTCAAGCTTCTGGGTCGTTTCCAGGCCATCGGTGGCAAGTGCTGGACCCCGCCGGTGATCGCCAACGGGCGCATCTATCTTCGCAATGCCGCCGGGGAGTTGGTCTGCTACGAGGCGATTCCTTCGGCCTTGTGATATCCTTCCGGTGAACCGCCTCGATGCCTCGACGGGTGATTCCGTCCCTGCTGCCGCCGCCTCCCTTGGGGTGACGTCGTCACCCGTCCAGGTTCGGAGCCGCGGCCGGATGTTGGTCATCCGAGGCGGCGCGCTGGGAGATTTCATCCTGACGATGCCGGTGCTTTCGGCACTGCGGCAGGCGTTTCCCGAGACCCACATCGAGGTGCTCGCGTACCCCCGCTTCGGGGAGTTGGCAGTGGCTTCCGGATTGGCCGATGCGTGTCGGGCGCTGGAGTCACGGGGCCTTGCTGGATTCTTTGCGCGGAAGGGGGATCTGGACCGTTTCTGGTCGGAGTATTTTGCCGGGTTCAACGTGATCCTGTCGTACCTCTACGATCCGGATCTGTTCTTCCAGACCAACATTGCCCGGGTTTCGAAGGCGCAGTTGCTCATCGGCCCCCATCGCCCGGATGAGTCCCGCGAGGAGCATGCCACGCAGCAGTTGCTCCGCCCTCTCGAGAAGCTGGCGATCTTCGATGCCGAACCCTCACCGCTGATTCCGGGTGCCCGTTTTCGGGCCATGCTCGGGTCGGAGGAGGCTCCAGACGCGCGTCGCATTGTGATTCATCCGGGATCGGGCAGTGAATCCAAGAACTGGCCCGAGGTTCGTTGGCGTGAGTTGTTGGAGCGGTGGTCGCGGGCAGGGGAATGGCAGGTGGATGTCGTCGGGGGCGAAGTGGAAGGCGATCGGTTGGAGCGTCTGGCCCGGGGTCTTGCCAACGTCCGGGTCCTGCGCAACGCGCCACTGGTCGAACTGGCGGCACGGATCTCGGGAGCCCAGCTTTTTGTGGGACACGACTCCGGAGTCTCGCATCTGGCGGCGGCCACCGGTGTGCCGGGACTGGTGTTGTGGGGACCCACCCACGAACCCACATGGCGTCCTCGGAGTGATCGGTTCGTGAGCCTCCGACACACGAATGGGCTGGGTGGGCTGACGACGGATGTCGTCGAGGCGCGCGTGCGGGAATTGATGGATTCCTGACGGAAAAACGAGGGTTGTGAAGGCCGGGTGACCTCACCCGGCGGCTTTGGGCAGCGCCGCGTGGGGGCACGCGGCCTGCAATCGGGAACCTGGCCCGGGGGAAGCGGCCGGCCGGCCGATGGATGGAGGCCTAGAAGGCGCGGGATGCGCTGAAGGTGATGAGGAAGCTGGCGAAGGCGGCGTCACCGTGGCGGAAGCGGCTGGGGTTGTCGTTCGTCCAGCGTTCGTCCGCGACGCTGCGTTGGCGGTTGGCGTAGACCATCACGGGTGCGGAAACCGCGAAAGTCCATTGGCCGGGCATCCACGAAATGCCGGGTTCGATGCCAACCGAGAAACCCGGGCGGCGGAATCCGTTTTCGTCTCCGATCAGGTCCTCGACGGGTACGCCCTCAAGCCGGGCTCCCAGGGTGACGGTGACTCCCTTGAGGCGCGGGATGGCGTATCCCAGTCCGCCGCGCACGAGGTAGGCGTCCGGCACGGAAGTGATCTGCTCATAGGGGTTGCCTCGGGTTGTTCCGGAGACCGTCGAGGTCCCGTTCACATCGCGGGGATTCGACAGGTAGAATGCCTGGCCATAGGCGAAAAGGCCGTGGGTGATGCTGCGGTAGCCATTCAATTCGAGGGTGACACCCCAACCGCCGTCACCGGGTTGGATGGATTGGTCGACGTAGCCCGTGACGGGACCGTTGACCGTGGTGAATCGATCCGTCGCGGCGTAATCACCCGTGGGTGCCTTGACGCCGATGCCGATCTGAAGGTTGCCTTCGGGTAGTTTGGCGGGATCGAGAATCCACGCGCTGAACGTCAGGCGGGCGTCGCCGAGGCCGCCGGACTGGCTGCCGTGGCGATTCGTGCGGGTGTGCTCGTACCAGGAGGTGCGGTCATGGCGGACGAAGGGAAGTGCCAGCGTGGCGGAGTAGCGTGGGGTGAAGGCGTAGCTGATTCCGAGGTCGATGAAGTGGGAATCGTTGACGACCTGGTTCCCGATTTCATGGCGTTGGGTTTGCTCCACATCGCCCACGAAGTGGCGATCCGAGTGGAGCCAGCGGTACGAGACCGAGGCGAGCCACTTTGAATCCAGGAGGTTGGTCATTCCCGCTGGTGTCGCAGCGCAGCTGCCTGCGCCTCGGACAGCGACACAGCCTTGGCTGTGCGCTGTTTGGGGAGCCAACGCAAGGCAGGCTGCCAATGCGGTGAGTGGAAGGATATGGCTAGGCTGGAGTCGGCTGGAATCGTTCATGGATACGTTCTCGTTTTACCCCAGGGTTGCCGACGGCCCCTCTCTTGTGGGGCGATGTGCAACGGAGGTGGGGTCAACCGCTCGCCCCATGGGGTGAAGCGTCCGCGCCAACCCTTCACCTCAGGCTGCGGAGCCGGGAATACCTTTTCGTCCGAGCCACTCGCGATACAACCGGGCGAGATCGTCCACCATCCGCTGGGTCGGAAATCGATCCATCACGAAACCTCGGCCCCGCTGGCCCAGGTCGTGCGCGAGTTCCGGGGCGTCGGCCAGTTGCCCGACACGATTGACGAGTGCGTTCAGGTCGTCCGGAGGGATGAGGAATCCCGTTTCGCCATCGATGCACACCTCGGAAGCTCCATCGCAGTCATAGGCCACGATGGGTTTTCCGCAGGCGAGGGATTGGGGGAGGACCCGGGCGAGGCCTTCGCGACGGGAGAGGTGGACGACCGCATCCATGAGGGCGATGTGACGTCCGACCTGGGAGGGCGGGATCAGCCCGGCAAAGATCACGCGGTCCGCCAGTCCGGAGGCACGGGCCTCGGCCTCAAAGCGTGCCCGCCACGGACCATCTCCCACGAGCAGAAGCTTCAGGCGCGGAATGCGACGCACGAGTTCCGGGAGGGCCAGGAAGAGGTCCTCGTGCCCCTTGAGCGCGAACAGGCGGGCGATCTTCCCGAGGACAAAATCACCCGGCTGGATGCCCAGTTGGGCCGCGAGCGCCGGGTCGGGACGGCTGTTGAGAAAGGGTTCCAGGTCGAAGCCACTGAACACACGTGTGTAGTCCGCAGGACGTCCGATCCCGGCATCCCGGTATTGGCGCGCCATGGCGTTGGCGACGACGACAAAATGGTCAGTACAACGGGCGGCCATTTTTTCCGCCCGGGTGAATGCCGCATTCGCAAGCATGCCTTGAAACGGTCCGAAGGAAGGACCGTGGATGGTGTGGAGGATGATGGGAACACCCGCCTTGCGGGCCGCGAGTCGACCGAGGATTCCAGCCTTCCCCGAATGCGTGTGGACGATGTGCGGCTGTTCGTCGCGGAAGAGTCGCGTCAGATCCCTGTAGGCGTACCAGTCGAGGAGCGGATGGATCCTCCGGATCAGGTGCGGGGAGACGGACAGGAGGCCGGGAGTTCCCGAAACCTGATCCACAATCGAGCCCTCGGGGCCCGTCGTGGGCCCTGAGATCAGGCGGAGATGGAACTCCGGCATCCGGGCCAGGCCCAGGACGGACGAGACGGTATTCTCCTGAGCGCCACCGAGGATCAGGCGGGTGATGACATGGTGGACGCGTCGCGGTTGGAGGGCGTCCGGTGCAGTCATGGCGCCGCTTTGATCGCTGCGAGGCGGGCGGTGATGTTGGACTGCGTCGGGCCGGTGTCCTTGATCAGGGAAAGGACCTTTTCCAGGCGCTGGATCGCCGTGGCCTTGTCCTTCTTGAGGAAGGCGGCTTCGGCGAGCCCGACCTGGGCATCAATCGCATCAGGAACCCGTTCCAGAATGGATTCGAAATCCTCGATGGCCTTGTCGGGCCGGTTGCCCGAGATATGGAGGGCGGCCCGGTTCATCCGAGCAATGGTATCGTCGGGGTTGCGCTTCAGGATCTTGTCGTAGGTGCTGATGGCATCGTCGATTCGCCCCAAGTGGAGCAGGAGGTAGCCCCGACGCTGGAGAAGGACTTCGTCGTCCGGTTTGAGCTTCAGGATCCGATCGACATAGGGGAGGGCCTTCTCGCCGGCATTTGCATTCATGTAGGCGAACGACAGAAGGTCCAGCATGGCAACGTCCTCAGGAAACTCGGTCAGGCCTGCGATCAGTATGCGCTCCGCGCTGGCCAGGTCGCCATTCCGGATCTGGGCATTGGCCTCCACACGGAACAAGAGGCTGCGTTGGGCGGTTGTTGGCTTTCCCTTTCGTGCCAATTCCATGGCCACGGCGTGGGCTTCCAGAGCCATCTTGGGCTCGTTCGCCGCGGCGCAGGCGCGGGCATAGCCGATGGCGGCATCGATGCTTGTGGGATCGAGCTCACGCGCCCGCAGGAAGGCAATCGCGGAAGCCCGTACCAACGGGTCGCCCAGGTCGAGGACGCCGGCACCCAGACGCTCCAGGAAGCGGGGTTCGTCGATGGGACCGTGAACATCGGCAATCCCGACGCCATAGGACTCGACGAGCTTGGCGGCCTCGGGACCCACGGGCCGCTTGTTGCGGAGGGCGTCGTTCACCAAGAGGTTCACCGGCACCGACAGGTTCTTGGAATCGAGCTTTCGGGCGAGGGCGAACAGGTTGCCTGCGGCGTCCAGTTGGCCGCTACGTTGGAGTTGGACCCCTTGGGCATTGGCCGATTGCGCCCAGAAGGAAGCGGCGTAAGCCATCGCGATGGAACTGCCTTCGGCTGGGAGATCCAACATGCCGTCGAGGTTTGGCTTCTGCGATGACCAGAAGCGGTTGATGGCTTCCACTTCAGGAGCGCTGAGCGGTGGAGGTGCGACCTGACCGGGCACGTAACGCCGGAAAGCGAAGATGGCTCCGGAGGGAACGACGTACGAATCCTCGGTGACGAAACTGGTGGTGAGGTTGAGTGTGAATGCGGTGCCGCCTTCGACGGCCTTTGCGAAAAGCCGGAGGAACGTGTCGCCGACGCCCAACTTGGTTTCAGCAAAATCCTTGAAGCCGGGCCAGACATCGCCGTGGAGTTTCAGCAACTGCCGGCGATAGGCGGCTTCCGATGCGCGGCTGGAATTGATGATGAGGTGCCTGGGCGCATTGGGGGTTCGGCGGATCTGGGCGTCGAGCAATGCCTGAAGCACCGGATTGTCGGTGATGATGAGTGCCGGTTTGGCGGGCAGGGGCGAAAGAAGTTGGTCGGCGAGGTGGGACAGCGCACCTCCGTTCTGCTGCTGTATGGCGGGAAGGTTGCGGTACAGCAGCGCGGAGGGAACGACAACGACGCTCGCCAGCACCAGCCACGACAGCGCCGGATGAAGGAAGCCGCCGGCAAGGTCGGAACGGTTCCACTGGCGGTCGGGTTTGACGGTCCCCAACACGATGAAGTAGCCAGCCAGGTAACCCAGCGAGAGGGCTGCGCAGTAGTGAAAGGTCAGGAGGGGCAGGGCACCGAAGTCGCCGGAGGTCGTCACCAGTCCACGGGGACTGAACTTGCCGTCGAACACCATCCAGATGTTTCCGGCAAACCAGACGACCTTGAGGATCGTCAGCGCGCCGAATGTCGCCAGGCGTTCAATGCCGGATCCGCGAGGGCTGGACCATCGGAATCCCGCGACTCCGAGGGGAAGGATCATGATCGCGGCGAGCATCAGGAAGACCGCTTTCGGGATGCCGAGGAGGATGTTCTTCTGGGATGTGATGAGTGCCCAGAGGGCTTCCCAGAACGGCTCCGGAAGTCCGCCCCGACCCGCTCCCACGAGGGGTGTCACCAGGTAAAAGACCAGGCCGGCCAGACCGATCACCAGCAGGCGCAGGATGCGCTGGACGCGAAGTTCCTCCCAACCTCCGATCCAGAAGCACGCACCAGCGAATGCCGGGAGGAATCCGATCATGGCCCAGTCGTTCGTGATGCCAACACCGACCAACAGCGCCATCGCGTCCAGCCAGCGTTGGTTCCGGCTTTGCCGGTATTCCATGAGCGCACGAGCGGCGGTCGAGAACAGGAGAAGGTTTAGCATTTCCCCCGACAGGGCCGTGGCGTGTTCCCACGCGGTCAGTTGGAATCCAAAGAATGCCGCGGCGAAAACCGGAGGAACCCACGCGAACCGGTTGTCCAGGCAGCGTCCGTCCGAGAAGCCGCGGATGCGCTGGGGGTGGGTGCGGTCCTGTGGAAAGAGTTGGACGGTCCGGGCGAGGTTCCAGACCGAGGCTGCCGCAAGGAGCGTGGTGAACAGGTTTCCGGCGATGGGCAGCAATCCCGAAGGGATCCACGTCAGGGGCCGCGTCAGCAGGTAAAGGACCGGGGCATTGGATGGGAAATTGTCATCCCAGCCGCCCACCTGGGAAACAACCGTGAGACTCTGCACGGTGAGCCAGCGACTGACAGTCGCGAGATACACCGCCAGGGCTGCGGCGGAAACGATCCATGGAAGCAGTCGGCCAAGGGACGACGCCGTGCGGGGCTGCTCTTGCATAGCTGAGATCGGCATAGGTGACGGGACGGAGGGCGGGAGCGCAAAGCAAAACTCACCTGACCGTCCCGCTTGCGGCCCGGGGCGGTCAACGTTCACAGTTTTGAAAAGTTGCTGCCACGTATGAACGCACTCCGCCTTGGAATCATCGGAATGGGGAACATCGGCCGGCACCATGCCGGCTACCTTCTCGAGGGGAAGGTTTCCCGATGTCACCTCACGGCCGTGTGTTCGACGTCGCCGGGGAAGCTGGACACCTATGCCGCCCGCGGGGTTCGCGTCTGGAGCAGCGGCAGCGAGCTGATCCGGAGTGGTACGGTCGATGCCGTTCTGATTGCGACCCCCCACTATGACCACACCACGCTGGGGATCGAAGCGCTGGAGGCGGGCCTGCATGTGATGGTCGAGAAGCCGATCTCGGCGCACAAGGCGGACGCGGAACGGTTGCTGGCGGTCGCCCAAGGGCGCCCGAAGCAGGTCTTGGCCGGCATGTTCCAACTGCGCGTGGAACCCCGATACCAGAAGATCCGGAGGCTGTTGGAATCCGGCGAGTTGGGCCGCCTGGTGCGTGTGAACTGGATCAACACGGACTGGTTCCGGACCGAGGCCTACTATGCCAGTGGTGGATGGCGGGCGACCTGGAAGGGGGAGGGCGGCGGCGTCCTTTTGAACCAGTGCCTGCACAATCTGGATGTCCTGTCGTGGATGCTGGGGCAACCGCGGCGGGTCCGGGGCTACTGTGGCTTTGGGCGTCATCACCAGATCGAGGTGGAGGACGAGGTCACGGCCTGTCTGGAGTATGCCAACGGGGCAACCGGCGTCTTCGTCTCGAGCACCGCGGAAGCACCCGGAACCAATCGCCTGGAGATCGTGGGTTCGCGCGGTCGGCTGGTATTGGAGGACGGGCGCCTGCGGTTCACCCGGAACGACGGGGACATGCTCGAGTTCCTGCGGACCGCGAAGGGTGGATTTACCAAGCCCGACGTCTGGAACGTCGACATCCCCTTTGAAAATGCGGCCGCGCCGCACGCGCAGTTGATGGAGAACTTTGTCGCGGCCGTGCTCGACGGAGCACCGCTCATCGCTCCTGGAAGCGATGGCCTGCATTCGGTCGAGTTGGCGAATGCGATCGTGTTCTCGGCCCTCGAAGGCCGCGAGGTGGACCTGCCCCTGGATGGAGCCGCCTGGGAGGCCCGATTGAAGGAGTTGATCGCGGGTTCGCGGCTCCAGAAGACGGTGGTCGCTGGCGGTACCGACGACTTTGCCGCGAGCTTCCGTCGGTGAACGAAACGGATTTGGCGTCGACGCACCGGACGATCTCAGGCAAAGGGAAGACAATGAATCGGCGCGAGTTTCTGGTTGCGGGTGGGTTGCTGGGCGGAGCCGTGGGCGTCGGGGCCGCGGATCTGAAGAAGCTCCTGCCGCCGCCGCCAAAGCCCAAGCCACCGCTGGTGGGTTCACAATTGTATGGTTGGGGGCAGTATTACGGGCGGATGGGTAAGGATTTCGGGAAGAGCCTCGATGAAATCCTGATCGCACTGAAAGACGCCGGCTACGATTACGCGGAAGGCAATCTCGACGTCGCCGTTCCGGAGAACAACGCACGCTTTGCCGATCAGTTGCGGAAGCATGGGTTGAAGGCGGTCGCACTCTATACCGGTGGGGCGACCCATGTCCTGGGTCAGGCCACGCAGACCTGCGAGCGCATCGCGAAGGCGGCCGCCGAAGCAGGCAAGGCCGGATTCGGCATCCTCAATTTCAACCCGGATCCCATCGGCCGCGCCAAGACCGACCGTGAACTGGAGATCCAGGCGGAAGCCTTGACCGAACTGGGCGAAGACATCCGCAAGGCGGGAATGAAGCTGGGGATCCATCACCACACGCCGGAGATGGCCAATGGCGGGCATGAGTTCCACTCGAACTTCCGTCGATGCCCAGCCGACACGGTAGGATTCTGCTATGACGTCCATTGGGTTTTCCGAGGCGGGATTTCCCCGGCGGACTGTCTCAAGACCTACGGCGATCGGATCGTGTCCTGGCACCTGCGCCAGAGCCGCGACCAGATCTGGTGGGAGGATCTCGACTCCGGCGACATTGACTACACGGCGATCGCGGCGGAGGTGAAGGCGCGGAAGTTGCCGCAGTTCCTGACGGTCGAACTGGCTATCGAGGGTGGATCGAAAGTGACGCGAACAGTGGTCGAGAACCATGTGCGCAGCCGTCAGTTCGTGCGCCGCGTGTTCGGCGTCTGAGAACCGGGGCGCGTCGCTTGCACTTTGGATGCGGCTTCGCGATGCTCCCGCCCTCCTATGGCAGAACCGA
>JBIKWS010000790.1:0-2598 GCA_044356195.1 Cyanophyceae cyanobacterium | reverse complement strand
CCGTGGGTCGTCGGTTCAATCCCGACAGCTGGCTCCAGTGCTCTTCTGATCTTCGCCCCCTCACGGCTTCGCGTGAGGCATTCCGTGCCCCGCATCGGCCTTGGCTCACGTGAAGACGCCAAGGGCAGTGTCCCTTGGCTCCGCAGAAATTTGTCGTGCGACGCCTTCACCCGACGCCTAATTTCCATCCCAAGCGCAAGAACCGGAACGACAACGTCATCTGACCTGAACCCGACTGTCCGCGATCATGGCCCGCAAACCCTCCAGCAAGCCCGCCGACGCCACCGCAAACCTCGGTTTCGAGGCCAAGCTCTGGATCACCGCCGACAAGCTCCGCAACAACATGGACGCGGCGGAGTACAAGCATGTCGTCCTCGGCCTCATCTTCCTCAAGTACATCTCCGACCGCTTCGAGGAACACCGCGCGCTGCTCGCTTCCAACCATCCCGACTACGCCGGGGCCAATCCCGAGGATCCCGACGAATACCGGGCCGAGAATGTCTTCTGGGTGCCGGCCGAGGCCCGATGGTCGCATCTCCAGGCCAACGCCAAGCAACCCGGCATCGGCAAGACCGTCGACGATGCCATGGCCGCCATCGAACGCGACAACCCCCGCCTCAAGGGTGTCCTTCCGAAGGACTACGCCCGGCCCGCCCTCGACAAGCATCGCCTCGGTGAACTCATCGACCTCATCGGCACGATCGGCATCGGCGACAAGGCCAACCGGGCTCAGGACGTCCTCGGGCGCGTGTATGAGTATTTCCTGACCCAGTTCGCTTCCGCCGAGGGCAAGAACGGCGGCCAGTTCTACACACCGTCCTGCATCGTGCGCCTCATCGTGGCGATGCTGGCCCCGTACAAGGGGCGGATCCTCGACCCGGCCTGCGGGTCCGCCGGCATGTTCGTCCAGTCCGAACGCTTCGTCCTCGAACACGGCGGACGGATCGGGGACCTCTCCATTTACGGTCAGGAGAGCAACGCCACCACCCGTCGCCTGGCCCTGATGAATCTCGCCATCCGCGGCATCGAAGGCGATCTGGGCCCGGAACACGCCGACACCTTCCGACGCGATCTCCACCCGGATCTCCGCGCCGACTTCGTCATCGCCAATCCGCCCTTCAACGACTCGGACTGGTTCCGGAAGGACGACGACGTCCGATGGCAGTTCGGCGTCCCGCCCAAGGGCAACGCCAACTTTGCCTGGGTGCAGCACTTCATCCATCACCTCGCGCCCCAGGGCATGGCCGGCTTTGTCCTCGCCAACGGGAGCATGAGTTCCAATCAGTCCGGCGAAGGCGACATCCGCAAGGCGATCATCGAGGCGGATCTCGTCGACTGCATGGTGGCGCTGCCCGGACAGCTCTTCTACAGCACGCAGATCCCGGTCTGCCTCTGGTTCCTGGCCAAGAGCAAGGCCGCCGACCCCAAGCGCAGCCTTCGCGACCGCAGGAAGCAGACGCTATTCATCGACGCCCGCAAGATGGGCACGCTCATCGATCGCGTGCACCGCGAACTGACCGAGGCGGATCTGGAGAAGATCGCGTCCACGTACCACGCGTGGAGAGGGGAACATGTCTCACGCGGAGCCGCGGAGAACGCGGAGAGGAAGAAGCCGGGCGCGGCTGAATCCCTCCGCGCCTCCGCGTCTCCGCGTGATTATTCGGACGTTCCCGGTTTCTCCAAGTCCGCGACCACCGCCGAAATCGCCGCCCACGGATACGTCCTTACCCCCGGCCGCTACGTCGGTGCCGAGGAGGTCGAGGACGATGGCGAACCGTTCGAGGAGAAGATGCCAAGGCTGGTCGCGGAATTGCAGGGCCAGTTTGCGGAGTCGGCCAAACTGGAAGCCGCCATCCGCGCGAACCTGAAAGGGCTGGGGTATGGCCTCTAAAAGGAAGCCTATCAAAATGGGGACGGCGGAACTTCGCCCCTCCCGTGGCCGTATCCGCGACGAGGCGATCTTTCCTGCGCCTGCACCCGCTGTCCCCTTGCCAGCCGACTACGCCGAAACGCTCCAGGAGATCAAGGCCCACCTCCGCAGTGCTCGCACCCGCGCGGTGCTCACAGCCAATCCCATCGTGATCGAGTCCTACTGGCAAACTGGCCAGATCATTCTCGTCCGGCAGAAGGCAGCAGCATGGGGTGCCAAGGTCATCGACCGTCTAGCCGCTGACCTCCAAAGAGAGTTCCCAGACATGAGCGGGCTCACGCGGCGCAACTTGTTCTCCATGCGGGCATTCGCCGAAGCCTTTCCAACCCGCCCAATTGTGAAACAGCCTGTTTCACAATTGCCTTGGGGGCACATCATCCGCCTCATCCAGCTGGTCAAAGACCCCGCAGTCCGCGAAGACTGGAAAACCCAAATCACCGAATCCCTGCCCGCCGAGTTCGAAGGCAGCCTGCCCACCGTCGAGGAACTTGAGGCTGAACTGGCGAATGAGATCCCGCCTCTAAAGCCAGGGAAAGGAGGCGAGTCATGACATCCGTCGAACCAAAGAGGCCGCGCTTCGTGGCCGAAAGGCACGCCGAGTTCATTCCAATCCTCTCCCGCCGCTTGAACTTCTCCGGCTCCAGCACCAACGGTGCGGCCCACACCAG
>JBIKWS010000788.1:0-2604 GCA_044356195.1 Cyanophyceae cyanobacterium | reverse complement strand
CGCACGACCCGGGGCTATCGGCTGTAACGCCTCCGGCGTAAAGACCGACATTGCGTGTTCTGGCATCTGGGAACTGGCATCTGGGAACTTGAGGCCGGGAACTGGAGACTGGGAACTTACCTCGGGACGGGTCAGGGTTCGGGATGGATTGGATGACCCGGATGCGGACGAGATTGGGAGCGGGGTGCGCGTTGCTCGGGTTGCTGGCGGGCGTGGTCATGGGAGCGGATTCCGGGGGTGCGGCGCGGCAGGACGGAGCCGGGTTGCCGCAGAGTTGGGGTGAGCGCGAGGGATGGAAGATCCCGGCGTGGTACAAGGTGACACTGCCGGCAGGGGACGCCGACGCGGAGCGCGAGTTCGTGAATGCGCTGGCGGCGTTGCCGCATCTGTCGGTGACCTTGCCTGGCGAGGAACTTTTCGGGACGGAGCGTGGGATTTACACGCATCCGATGGAGACCGGGGATGCATGGGAGCGGGCGGCGACTCTGGTCTACACGCCGGATCCGCGGGCGGCCGGGGCGACTTCGGTGGTCACGGCGGGGTTGCGGATCCAGGGCGGGTGGAACCGGCGTCCGGAAGAATCGCCGAAGCATTCGTTCCGCCTGACGTTCCGCGCGCGGCTGGGAGCGGCGAAGTGGAAGGTGGCGTTGTTTGGCGGGAGATCGGAGGGCTTCGACCAGTTGATCCTGCGGTCGGGGAACAACCATTCGTGGTTGCACTGGAGTGGTGCGGAGCGGCGGCAGGCGGATTACCTGCGCGATCCCTGGATGCGGGCCAGCCATGCCGCGATGGGGCACGCCGCGGCGCGGAGCCGTCCGGTGCACCTGTTCCTGAACGGGCTGTACTGGGGCGTGTACGATCTTGCGGAACGGCCGGATGGGAAGTTCGCGTCGGATGCGTGGGGCGGGAAGGAACGGGAGTATGACGCGCGCAATGCGGACAAGGTGTTGTCCGGGGACGCGCTGTCGTGGGAGGCCTTGTATGCGCTGGCGAATGGCGGCGTGACGAACGCAGCGGTGTACGAGCGGATGAAGGGGTTGCTCGATGTTCCGGCGTTCTGCGATTACATCCTGCTGAACCTCTACGGTGCGAATGCTGACTGGGATCGGGGTTCCAACTGGTATGCCGCTCGGCGTCGGGAGCCGGCGGGGCCATGGCGGTTTTTCGTCTGGGATGGCGAGCGGACGCTGGAGGGCGTGGAGGATTGGCGGATCGATGAAAACGACGACCTGTCCCCGATGCGGCTGTTCCAGCAGTTGCGGCAGTGGCCGGAGTTCCGTCGCGAGTTCGTGGAGCGGGCGCGTCGGCACCTTGGACCCGGCGGCGTGTTGAGCCCCGAACGGGCGGCGGATCGGTACGCGTTGTTGTCGGAGCAACTGAGCCCGGCGATGCCTGCGGAGGCGGCGCGGTGGGGGGATTACCGGCGGGCGGTGCATCCGTACAAGGAAGGGCCGTACGAGACCTATACCGTCAAGGAGCACTGGAAGCCCGAGGTGACGCGCCTGTTGAAGGAATATTTCCCGAAGCGATCCGGATTCGTCATGGAGCGATTGGCGGCGTGGTGACGCGATAGAGGCGGTTTTTGTGGCAAGACCGGTCTTGGTTTGTTGAGGCGTGGCCGGGGAGGGGTTCTTCGGCCTTGTCTCTTGGGCTGGGGTCCCCATTCTGCGCGGCGCACTATGCTGAAAGCTGGAATCGTTGGGTTACCGAATGTGGGCAAGTCCACTCTGTTCAATGCGGTCACCCGCACTCGCAAGGCCCAGGCCGCGAACTATCCGTTCTGCACAATCGATCCCAACGTCGGGATGGTGACGGTTCCTGACGACCGGATGGGGGTGTTGTCGAAGATTGCGAAGACGCAGGTCATCATTCCTGCCGCGATCGAGTTCGTGGACATCGCCGGGTTGGTGAAGGGGGCCTCGGCGGGCGAAGGCCTTGGGAACAAGTTCCTGAGCCACATCCGCGAGGTGGACGCGATCGTCCAGGTGGTGCGGTGCTTCGAGGATGCGGACATCCACCATGTGTCGGGCTCGGTGGATCCGATCCGGGACATCGAGATCATCAACACGGAGTTGGTGATGTGCGATCTGGACGCGGTGCGGAAGCGTCGGGACAAGCTGGCGAAGGACGTGAAGCGCGGGGACAAGGTGGCCGCGGCGGAGGATGCGGCGCTGGCGAAGCTGGAGCCGCAACTGGACCAGGGACGGCCGGCGATCACGGTGGAACTGACGAAGGAAGAGAAGGAGTTCGTGCGCCCGCTGTTCCTGCTGACGTCCAAGCCCACGATCTTCGCCTGCAACGTCAAGGAGAGCGAATTGGCGACGGCCGAGAACAACGTGTTCGTGAAGAAGGTCCGCGAGTATGCCGGCACGCACCTGGCCTGTGGGGCGGTGGTGATCAGCGCGCAGATTGAATCGGATCTGGTGGACCTGTCGGACGAGGAGGCGTCGATGTTCCTCGCCGAACTCGGGGTGAAGGAGTCGGGCGTGGGCGGGTTGATCCGGGCGACGTATGCGTTGCTGGGGTTGCGGACGTATTTCACGGCGGGTGAGAAGGAGGTCCGTGCGTGGACGATCCATGCGGGCGATACGGCACCGCAGGCCG